>JAFUHS010000054.1 GCA_017468745.1 Treponema sp.
CACCAGCTGAGGCTGCAGGCCGGCAATCAATTGAAAGACGGCTTAAAGTCTTTCCAAATCACTTCTGGCTCCTGTTTGAATGTGACGAGACTGGGAATGAAAAGGAACTGATTTCCTTCATCAACGGCCTTGTCACAAGCCAAAAAGATTTGACTGATGAAATGTACGACAATCCTTCGCTCCACGAGGAAAAGGGCGGCTGGCAGATGATTTTTGGTGTGGACACAAATCCTGCCTTTCAGCACAGGGGCTTTGCCTCCAAGGTAATGGAGCAGGTCATTTCTGACGCAAAAGACCAGGGCAGGAAAGGAATCGTGCTTACCTGTAAGGAAAAACTCCGCACATTCTACGAGAAATTCGGCTTTGTAAGCGAGGGCGTCTCGGATTCCACCCACGGCGGCGTGGTCTGGCTCCAGATGCGGCTTGCATTCTCCTGACCAATAAATTTTTCTGCTAGCTCCTATTAAAAAAATTTATACATATTAAAAAGCTATCACTTCTATAAAAAAATTATATTTCACACAATTCCTTAAATCATATATACATATCGTATCGCTAGGTTATCTAGGGCACATCAAAATCAAAAACAGTACAGGAGGAATTGTGTATGTTTTTTTCAGTTGTAAAAAAAGAATCGGCAAAAGTGCAAAAGGTTCGTTCGTGCATGAACGATTTGAAGAAAGAACTGTGCAGTGCGATTGAAACTATGGCTCGCTATTCTTCATGTTCGCTTCCTTTGGAGCTGACGGGTCTTAACGGCATGTTTTTGGGTAGCCTTCCCATGACATTTTAGCGCAAGGTACAAGAGGTATTAAAATGGGACTAGCGTTACAGAAAAAAGTTGAAATTCGTGAAAGCCGCCTTCACACGATTCTTACATACAACGGCGACTCAAAGGGCCTGGACAAAGCCTCGCGGGAAAACAAGCTGAAAATCGGCCGCTTTAAATTCAGCCAGTGCGGAAACTGTCAGGAGGGCTGTGCCTTCATGCAGGTTTATTCTGTCCATGATGCGGCTGTGGTCAGTCATTCTCCAATCGGATGCTATGCAAATGTTTCCGAGCGATTTTTGGGGATGGCAAATGTGGCGACCCTGCGTGGAAAAGATTCTTTCAGCCATCACTCGCTTTGCACCAACATTCAGGAATCAGACACGATTTATGGTGGTGCAAACAAACTCCGTCATGCGGTGGAAGAAGCCTACAGGCGGTATAATCCGAAAGTCATTTACATCACCACTTCTTGTGCGTCGGGAATCGTTGGAGATGACGTGCAGGCCGTTGCAGAGGAAATGACGGACGAATTGGGAATCCCGGTCTTTGCGGTTGAATGTGAAGGATTCAAATCCCGAATCTGGTCTACAGGCTTTGATGCGGCTTTCAACGGAATCCTGCAGACTGCCGTAAAACCACCCAAGAAAAAGCAGCCTGATTTGGTGAACATCTTTAATTTTTCAGGCGTTGATTCATTTACCCCGCTCCTTAAGACAATCGGCCTGCGTCCGAATTATCTTGTTGAGACCCGTTCTGTGGATGAAATCTCACAGATGGCTGAGGCGGCCTGTACCGCGACAATCTGTGAGACCCTTGCGACATTTGTCGGCGACCGTCTTGAAAAACTCTATGGTGTTCCCCAGGTCATTGCACCGGCTCCCTATGGAATTCAATGAACTGACAGGTGGCTTCTTGCCGTGGCAGCTTTTACGGGAAAACAGAGTATCGTAGAAGCGGCCATCAGAAAGGAACATGACCGTATCGGAGAAGAATTGAAGCGACTGCGGGAATTCTTCAAGGGAAAGAAAGTCTACATCTTCTCCGGGGCTTCCTATGCCCACAATATGGCCAGCGTCTGCCACGATCTTGGGCTTGAGGTTATCGGAATCACGACCTATCACCACGATCAGAATTACGACACTAAAGAAATCAACACTGTCAAGTTCATGACGGAGACGATTGGAAACGTGCCTAACTACACCATCTGTAACAAGCAGCCCTATCAGGTCATAAAATTTCTGGCAAAACTCGACCCGGATTTTCTCATCGTCCGGCATCAGGCTCTTACCGTTCTGGGCTACAAACTGGGAATCCCTTCAATCATGGAAGGCGACTCAAACAAGTGCGTGGGCTACAACGGAATCATCGAGCTTGGGCAGCGGATTCAGAAAATACTCAAAACCAAAAAACTCTACAAAAACATTGCAAGCCATGCTGAATTTCCTTACACCGACTGGTGGCTTGATGAAAAAACAGACGCTTTCCACTTCGTAGGAGGACTTTAATATGAGCTCAGAAATTTCACAGCCACGATACACTTGTGCTTTGGGAGCACAGGCAACAATCCTTGCAATTCCCCATGCGATTCCGATCATTCACGCCGGCCCCGGCTGCTCTGCCATTGTCTCAGGCTTTTCAAAGCTGGGAAATCACGGTGAGTCCTATGCAGGCGGAAATCAGGTGCCTTCAACAAACACCGATGAGACTGATGTAGTTTTTGGCGGTGAAAAAGACTTGCGCAGCGAAATTGAAGGCGCGCTTAAGATTATGAAGGGCGACCTGTTCGTGGCTCTTTCAGGCTGCACGGCAGGAATCATCGGAGACAACACAGTTGAAATTGCGAAAGAATTCGCAGAGCAGGGCTTTCCTGTCGTGGGTGCGGAGACTCCGGGATTTAAGGGAAACGCCTACAAGGGACATGAAATCGTGGTAAATGCGATAATCGACCAGTTTGTCGGAGACGTAAAGCCTGCCGTACAAAAAGGCCTCGTGAATGTTTTTGCGGACGTTCCTTCTCAAAATCCTTTCTGGCATGGAGATTTCCAGCAGCTTAAAATCCTGCTTGAAAAAATCGGGCTGAAAGTGAACATTCTTTTCGGCGTGACGAGCAGGGGCGTTTCTGAATGGAAGAATATTCCGAACGCTGAATTCAATCTGCTTGTTTCTCCCTGGGTCGGACTTGAAATTGTGGAGCATCTCAAAAAGAAATACGGCACTCCATACTTTCATTATCCGATTCTTCCGATTGGAGGAAGCCAGTCAAGCCGATTCTTGCGCGAGGTCGGAAAATTTGCCGAAATCAGTGAAAATTTCATTGAGGAAGTCATTCAGCGGGAAGAAAAGATTTACTACGAATACTTTGTGGACACGGCCGATTTCTTCTCGTCCCTGCAAAACAACCTGCCCTTCGAGCTTTTTGTCACCGGCGACAGCTTGTCTTCATTCGGAGTCACAAAATATCTGGAAGATGAAGTCGGATTCATTCCGAACGCCGTTTTTGTGACAGACAATCCTAATCAGAAAGATGAAAGGAACCTGCTCAAAATCTTTGCGGCGGAATTCCCTGACTACAGGGACAATCTCTTCTTTGAGAATGACTCGGAGATTATCCGCCAAAAAATTGAGCCGGAGCTGCAAAAAACAAACCGTGCCCTCGTTCTGGGAAGCGACTGGGAAAAATCCTACACGAAGGCAAGCGGAAATTTGTTCCAGTATTTTTCGGCTCCGATAAACCAGCAGCTCATCATTTCAAAAAGCTATGTGGGTTATGACGGAGGTCTTCGCCTTCTTGAAGACATTTACAACACTCTTTATGAAGGCAAGACGATTACAAACCAAACATATCAGACAAAACTCGCCTGATATCAGTTTTCAGGAGGTACACCTATGAAAAAAAGAATCAGAAACCAGATTTTAGTCTTTATCACGCTTTCTGCGATTCTCGCTGTTTCGTGCAAAGAAAAGAAATCAGAAACGCTTTCAGGCCCGCGTTATTCTCTCACTTTTGCGAAGGGAGCTTCCGGGCATGCGCTGAACCCGCTCTTTGAGCTTGGAAAGCGGTATTACGCGGAATATGATTTGCAAGTGAATGTGATTCCATTGGAGCGCGAACAGATTTTTGAGTCAGAAAGCATCGGAAAAGTCGATGGCGCGTACAATGATTTGGCATTTCCGCTCAAATACGGCGGAACGGGCGGAAACATCGTCATTTACGGTGGCGCGATGAACGGCGGAATGGCCCTGCTTGCAAATCCAAAGGTTGCCGCGCAAAATCCTGACATAAAAAATCCTGCCAATTGGAAAGGACTGACCATAACCGTCCAGCCGTTCTCAATCGGTGAGATTATTTCAAAAGCCGCACTCAAAACCACCTATAATCTTGAGCCGGAGAAAGACGTAAAGTATAAAATCATTCAGGGACAGCCGGAAGAACTTGCCGCAGTACAGAAGGGGAACGCTGACATCGTAATCATAGGCCCGGATTTTGTCGAGACGGGCAAGAACATGGGGCTTACGTATCTCTTTCCGCTTGTCTCGCTTGAAAACGACTATGTATGCTGCCGACAGACCGCGAACTGCGACAAATTTAAAAACGAAACAGAAGCGTATCTGCGGCTCTTAAAAGCACATATCCGCGCGTTCAAAGACTATAAGACTGGAGACAAGCAGGCGCTCGTAAAGGAAATGTCCGGCACATCAGGCGTGGACGAGGACTGGGTGTACGATTATCTGTATGACTTGGAAAAAACGCAGGGGCGTTCGCACAATCCCGACCCGAATTACAACGGAAGTCTGGCAGTGTATGAAACGCTTGAGCTTGAGCGACCGCTTACCGAATTTTTTAATATCGATGTATATGCGCAAGCACTTACTGAAATAAAAAAAGAATTCCCGAAAGACTCATTCTACAAGGAGATGTGGGATTTCTTCATCGCTCACAACAATAAATACCCAGATTTTAAGTATAAGTAAGAAAGTTTCCCATAATAAGACGGCATTTTCCTTAAAGTAGGGCCAGTGCCGTCTTTTTTTTGCCCGCATGCTTCAAAATCTTTCTTATACCTTTTTTCTATATGTTCTATAAAAAACTTATATTTCCCACGATTCTTGAAATTGTATATAACATTGTAAACCTATCGGAGTGATAGGTATAAAAACAAGGAGCGTGCGATGTCACTCACTGTTGATGCTGAAAAAACAAAAGATTTGGTTTCTCTGATTTTCGTCCGCTCGGGGCTGAATGAAAAAGACGCGCGGCTTGTCGCGGAGAATCTCGTTCAGGCGGAAATGCGGGGAATCCGCTCGCACGGGCTTGTGCAGGTCGCCAATTACTCGACCTTTATGCGGAACGGAAAAATCAATGTCAATGCAGCGATTAAGACGCTCTCTGAATCAGACTCCGCCATCTCTTTTGACGCTGATTTTGCGCCCGGGGCGGTGGCTGGCAGATACGCAATGGCGAAAACAATTGAAAAAGCACAGAAAACCGGCGTGGCGGTCTCCACGGTAAAAAATGCGACCCACTTTGGCTTTGCCGCCTTTTACGCACAGGAAGCGTTGAAGCACGACCTCATTGGCTTGGCGTTCACGAGTTCAAGCCTGCTCGTCGCTCCGTTCGGTGGCTTTGAGCGCGTACTTGGCACGAATCCGATTTGCGTTGCTGTTCCCGCATTGCACGAACGACCCGTGATTTTCGACGCGGCGACAAGCAACGCAGCCTACAACAAGTCGTTTTTCGCCTACACAGAGGGAAGAAAAATCCCGCGCGACTGGGGAATGGACGCTCACGGAAATCCGACGGAAAATCCCGCTGACATCGTAAAAAACGGCGGCGCGCTCTTTCCGTTCGGCAGCTACAAAGGCTACGGGCTTGACTTCATCGTCTATCTTTTGACGGCAGTTCTGGGCGGCTCTGCAATCGGCAGGAACGAGAACGGAGTTTTCGAGGATGCCGGAAAAATCGGCTACAACTTTGCGGCAATCGACATCTCCAAATTCGCGGATGCCGAGTCGTTCAAGCAGACGGTTGATTTTGCGGTGCGGAGAATCAGAAGTTCAAAAAAAGCGGCTGGCTCGGAGCGGATTTATGTTCCGGGCGAAATCGAAGCGGAATTGTATGAAAAGGCACGGACAGACGGACTCGTGCTGTACGATGGCGTGGCGGGGGAAATCTCGCGCACGCTTGGTGAACTGGGAATCACTGAGTCATTGGATTCAGTAAAAAAATAGTCATGAGGCACGGCCTCGAAGGAGTAAAAAATGAAAAAATCAGTTAAAAATTTCGGTCTTTTAGGTGCGATGGCTCTCTCCCTCTTGTGTGTGGGGTGTAACGAAAAAAAGAAAAGCGCAGTCTCATACACGCTCACACAGGGAAAACAGGCGACAAGCCCGTTCATCAGCCCGCTCGTCCAGATTGCCGACGAAGAAGGCTATTTTGCCGAGTATGACCTTAAAATCGAAACGCAGATTGTCGATCGCTCAGGAGCTTTTGAGGCGGTCGCGGCGGGAAAACTTGACTTCCTTACCTTTGAATTGGTTCCGCATTTGAGCTACGGTGCGCAAGGCTCAGATGAAATCTTGTTCGGCGGAACGCTGACAGGCGGCATGGCTGTGATGGCGAACAAAAATGTCGCCGACGAGGTGCGTGACATTCACAACTGGAAGGGAAAGACCATCGGCGTAAAGCTGCTTTCAACATCTGAATTAGTCTCAAAATACGTGCTCCGCGAAGAATACGGCTTTAAAATCGACGATGAAGTCAAGTACAAATTCTATGACAGCAATGAACCTCTGATTGCGGCGGTTTTAAAAGGTTCAGTTGACATTGCGTTCGTAAGTCAGGCTTTTGTCGAAAGCGCGGAATCACAGGGCGTTGTCTACCTCTTCCCCGAAGTTGACTTGCAGAAAGACTATGTATGCTGCCGTCAGGTTGCCAACGGAACATGCTTCAAGAGCAACAAAGAAGCGTTCAAACGGCTTTTGAAAGGCGAAATCCGCGCATACAAAATCTATCTTGAGGACGAGCAGCTTGCCGTAGACTCAATCACTCGTGCGACACACCAGGACTCAGACTTCGTGCGCAGAACTTACTACAGCCCACAGACAAGCCAGGGGGCACGATACAATCCTGACCCGAATTTCAACGGCGTGCTCGGAGATTATCAGATTCTTCTTGACTGGGATTATGTTCCGAGAGGAGTCGAACTTCACGAGTTCTACAATATTTCGCTCTATGCAGACGCGCTCAAAGAAGTAATCGCTGAATTCCCGAACGAGCAGTTCTATAAAGATATGTGGAACTACTTTGTCGAGAACAACAACAAGTATCCGGACTTCTCTTACACGGCTCTCTAGCAAAAAAGGGGTACGAACCTATGATAACAGTCAAAACACCGAAAACATACATCAACGAAACGGGAAGCATCGCGCGTTCAGGGGAATTCATTTCCAAAATCGGAAAGAATCCGCTGATTATCGCGGGCGAGAAAGCAAAAAAGGCCATCGGAGAGGCGTTTTTCAACTCGCTTGCCGAAAACGGAGTTGGCTCGGCGAATGTGTTTACATTCTCGGGCTATCCGTCACAGCGGCAGTTTGATTCCTATGCCGAAAAAGCCCGCGCGGTGAATGCCGATGTGATTATCGGAATCGGGGGCGGGCGGGTGCTCGACACGGCAAAGGCAACGGGAGACATTCTTTCGCTTCCAGTAGTTACCATTCCGACAGTCGCGGCGACCTGCGCGGCGTGGGCGGCAGTTACGATTCAGTACGACGACAAGGGCGGCTATGTGAAGTCGCGCCTCAACAAAAATTCGGCGGAGCTGGTGATTGCAGACCCACAGGTGATTTTTACCGCGCCCAAACGCTACTTGTTTTCGGGTGTGGTTGACACGTTCGCGAAATTCTACGAAATCAGACCCACGACCGTGTTCTTTCCCGAAGATGTGCCGTCACAAATCGCGCTCAAAGCCTCAGAAATCGCATTTGCAAATCTGGAGCGCGACACATTCATCGCGCTTTCAGAGGCAGAAAAGGGCGTTTTTTCTGATGCCGCCAAAAATGTCATCGATGCAATCATCTATCTTGCGGGATTCGCAGGGAGCTTTAAAGGCGAGCACGGGCATTACAGTTTTGCCCATCCGTTCTACCACACGTCCACACGGCTTCATCACACGAACATCAAGCTGCACGGCGAAAAAGTGGCGTTCGGAATCGTGACACAGCTCATTCTTGAAAAAAAAGACGATTCACAGGTTCTTGAGGCGATAAAAATCTTCTCAAAATACGAGAATGCTTGGACTCTTGAAGATTTTGCGCTTACTTCAGAAAGCGATTTGGACTTCCTCAAAGTGCAAATTCCTGAAATCTTCTCGTATGTGCCGTACAAGGACGGGCAAAGCATCAAAGCCGCGCTTAAAAAGGCGGACGAACTGACCCGACAGTTCAGGGGGCAAAAATGAGCGTACGACCACGGGCAATCCTTGAAAAACTTCCGCCGTACAAAGCCGCTCGGAGCGTTCCGTCGCTCAAGCGGGAGTACGGGCTTGAAAAAATCACGAAGCTCGCCGCAAACGAAAACACGCTGGGCTTTTCGCCAAAAGTGCTTGAGGCGATTAAAAAAGTGTCCTCTCAGTACCCCGATGGTACGGCGTACGACCTGCGCAAGCGGCTTTCAGAAAAACTCGGCGTAGAAATTGGGCAAATCGTGCTCGGGAACGGCTCTTTTGAGTTGATTTATCTTGCGGCGATTGCCTACCTCGAAAAAGGAGATGAGACAATCGGGGCAGTTCCGAGTTTCGGCTGGTACAAGTCTGTAACACAAATCTTGGGCGGAACATACATCGGAGTTCCTGTCAAAGATTTCCATGTTGATTTGGAAAAAATAGCCGCCGACGTCACCGAAAAGACAAAAATCATCTGGCTGTGCAACCCGAACAACCCGACGGGAACGATTTTCACCGAGCGCGAGCTGGAAGATTTTCTTTCAAAAATCCGAGACGACATTCTCGTGATTCTTGACGAAGCCTATGTTGATTTTGTCGCTGAGGACGGCTTTCCTGATTCGATTTCGCTTCTCAAAAAGCACGACAATATCGCGATTTTCAGGACATTCTCAAAACTTGAGGGGCTTGCTTCGTTCCGCGTGGGCTACGCAATCTCAACGACAGACTTTGTGGACACGCTCAACAAAATCCGCATTCCGTCGAATGTGAACGCACCCGCCCAGCTTGCCGCGTTGGTTTCAATCGACGACGAAGAATTCAAAAACCGCACGCTCACCAACGCACGCGAGCAGAAAAAATTCCTCTACGGCGAATTCAAGCGGCTTGGACTCTCTTATGTTCCGTCAAACACGAATTTCATTTTCTTTGACATCGGAGTTCCTTCTACGCCGATTGTCGAAAAAATCCTCAAAAAGGGCTTTTTGATTCGCGGTGGAGCAGAGTATGGCTTTGACACGATGATTCGGCTCACCATCGGCACGCCCGAGGAAAACGCCGAATTCATCTCGATTCTTGAAGGTGTGCTTGGAGGCAAAGATGAGTGACGCGATAATCGAAATCAAAAACTTGAGCATGACCTATGAAAACGACGAGACTTCATATACCGCCCTCAAAAACATAAATCTTGACATAAAAGAGGGTGAATTCATCTGCATTGTCGGCTCGTCTGGCTGCGGAAAGTCAACGCTCCTCGGCGTGCTTGAAGGGCTGAACAAGGCTTCTTCTGGCGAAGTGCTCATAAACGGCTCGCCCATAACAGGCCCGGGGACGGAGCGCGCCGTAGTGTTCCAGAATTACTCGCTTTTCCCGTGGATGAGTGCAAAGCAGAACATCGCGTTTGCCGTGTACGAAACGAACAAAAAAACGCAGAAACTGAGCAAAAAGGAAGCGCTTGAAATTGCGCAGGAATTCTTGAAAAAAGTTGACCTCAAAGGCTTCGAGGACAAACTTCCCGGCTCGCTTTCGGGCGGCATGCAGCAGCGCGTTGCGATTGCCCGTGCACTTGCCTGCAACCCGAAAATCCTTTTGATGGACGAACCGTTCGGTGCGCTCGACGCAAAAATCCGCGAAAATCTTCAGGAGCTGCTTTTAAAACTGTGGCGCAATGACGAAAAGAAAAAGACCGTCATCTTCGTCACGCATGATTTGAGCGAGGCGATTTTCCTTGCTGACAAAATCGTGTTCATGGTGCCGAAAGAGATTCACGAAGTGCTTGACGTGCGGATTCCGCGACCGCGCGTGAGGAAAGATGTCTACATGTGCAAAGAGTACAGCGAGATAAACGAAAAACTGAAAAACCTGTTCTATGATGGCGAGCATGATGTGGTTCATCCAGGAGGTGAGGGTATATGAGCAAAAAAAATACTGTCTTCGACTTGGTTTTCAATGCCGCGAATCTGTTTTTTATCCTCACATTCGCCTGCTTTTTGCTTCCGAGCAAATATGCTGCTGAAATGCGAATCGGCTTAAAAAGCCCGCTCGTGTTTTCGATTGTCCTTGCAGCGAGCGAACTGTTCTTTTTGATTCAGGCACGGAATGAGAAAAAACGTCGGGCGGCAAAAGACATCGCCGGGTTTGTGTTTCTTATCGCGTTTATCTGGGAATTGTTCGTCTCTCGGCTGAATGTGTTTCCGTTCGTGTTTGTTCCCGCGCTCGAAAACGTGTTCTATGTGTTCGTGCAGGACTGGCGGTTAATTGGTCTCGGATTTTTCAGTTCGATGTATCTTTTGATTGTGGGCATGACAAGCGCAATCGTGAGCGCGGTCATTCTCGGCACGCTCGTCGGCTGGAATCCGCGCCTTACAAAGGCTGTCTATCCGATTGCAAAGGCGGTCTCCACCGTGCCGCCACTGATTTACACGCCCTATGTGGTTTTGATAATGCCGACCTTCCGCATGGCTTCGATTTTTGTGATTTTCCTCACGAATTTCTGGAGCACATTCATGGGCTCAATCAACAACACCGCGTTCGTTGAGGGCAGAATCGTGAATTCGGCGCGAGTGCTCAACCTCTCAACGCCCGTCATTTTGTTCAAAATTATCATACCGTTCAACCTTCCGAGAATCATCAACGGGCTTCCGATTCACCTTGCTTCCGCACTGATGACACTCACGGCGGCGGAAATGCTTGGTGCTGACAGCGGAATGGGCTTTTATGTGCGTATGTCGCTCAATTTCGCGAACTACACGAAGGCGATTGCGGGCATTTTCTTCATCGGATTTGTCGTAACCTGTCTCAACGCGCTCATAAACCATGCCAAAAAACGGCTGATTAAGTGGAATTACTAAACGAGAAATCCCCTCGCAAAATGATATGTACCCATAATTCTGGACACATATTATGAAACTAGGCGGAACGAATGGATGCTTCCCTGTATTTTACAGGAGGCATCCATTTTGTTTTAACCTGTATTCGCTTGTTGTTATAATAATCTATATAGTCTGCAATTGCTACAGAAAACTCTTCAAAAGATTTATAATCCTTTTCGTGACCATAGTATAATTCATTCTTTAATCGACCAAAAAAAGTTTCCATAATGCAGTTGTCATAACAGTTTCCTTTACGAGACATAGACTGGATAATTCCATGCTCAGTCAGAGCCGTCCTGTAATAAACATGTTGATACTGCCAGCCTTGGTCAGAATGAAAAATAAGACCTTCTAAAAATGGATATTTTTCAAATGCGGTATCCAGCATACGTTTTACCTGATCTAAAGTAGGTCTCATAGATAAATCATAAGAAATTATTTCATTCGTATGCATATCCAAAATCGGAGAGAAATAACATTTTCCCCAGTTAAAGTTAAACTGTGAGACATCTGTTGTCCATTTTTGGAAAGGTTCAGTTGTGGAAAAATCCCGGTTAATTATATTGTCTGCAGCTTTTCCAATCTCACCTTTATAAGAATGGTATTTCTCTTTAGGACGCTTTCCAAGTAAGTTCATGGAATGCATGATTCGTTGAACTCGTTTGTGATTTATATGATAACCACGATTTACAAGCTCTCTGTACACTCTGCGAACGCCATATCTTTTCTTGTTTTCTGCAAATATCTCTTCAATTATCCTCGCTAAATTCTTATTCCTCTCTAAAACAGCATCTTTCCTGTTAATTTCAAAATAATAAGTTGATTTAGACATATTCATGGCTGTCAACAGACATTTTAGCCTGAACCCTTCTTTCCTGAGCTCTTTGATAGTCGCTGCCTTTTCGCCTTGAGTAGCGCAGCCTGCTTTTCTTCTCTCAAGGCGATCTCTTTTTTTATTACTTCATTCTCCGCTTTTATATATTCATTTTCTGCTCTCAAACGGATAAGTTCTTCCCGTTCTGATTCACTAAGCGGTTTTATTCGTGTGCATGTTTTTTTCATCTCAGGACACTTCCTCGGTCTGCCTGTAATAAGGCTCTCCAATCCATCATACCCGTTAGTTTTATATTTTTTAACCCACTGACACAGCTGTCCTGAATCTATTCCCGCGTTGCAGGAAACTTCTTTTATTGAGTTGCCGGCAAGAACTTGTGCTACAAGCTCATAACGTTCTGAGGCAGATTCACGCAAGCTTCAAAAAAATCGAAGTTTGACCTACTCAAATTCTTTCACAGTGCCTAAAAATAAGTTTTTCTTATAGCTCCAATAAATAATTTGTATTTCTCAAAGATTTTCATTTTTGCTATAAATCATATCAAAAAACTAGGTAATCAGGGAGCAACGCCCCCAAACTTATTATGATTTAGGCGGAAGCAGCCGGATTATTGCCGGAAGTTTTGAAAAGCAATGCAGACCGTTCAGTCAATCACGGGGGCGATTCCAGTCCTTCACTCTGGACCAGGCTGCTCTTCCCGATTGTTCCGGTTCATGTCAGGTGAGTGCGGAAATCAGGGAGAGGGGTTCAACGGGGGAGGACAAGTCACCTCAACGAATACAACAGAAACGGAGGTTGTATTTGGTGGCGAGACAAAGCTTCGAAAAACGGTCGATAGTGCGTTGAAAATTTTTGACGGTGATTTGTATGTCATTCTCTCTGGATGTACGACTGGTATCATCGGCGACGATATAGATGCCATCGCTTCCGAATTTAGGGACGAAGGATATCCAGTTGTATCAGCTGAAACCTCAGGCTTTAAGGGCAACAACTATTACGGTCATGAGCTTATCCTCAAATCAATCATCAATCAGTTTGTCGGTCAGGTCAGGCCAAACGTAAAGAAAGGCCTGGTGAATGTGTTTTCTGTCGTCCCGAATCAGGATCCTTTCTGGCGCAGTGACCTTGAAGAAATCAAGCGGATTCTGACTGGAATCGGGCTTGAGGTTCAGATTCTCTTTGGAAATGAGTCGGCCGGAAGTTCAGAATGGAAGAACATTCCAAATGCCGAATTCAATCTGCTTCTTTCTCCCTGGGTCGGAAAAGAGACGGTGGAGCTTCTCAAGGAAAAATACGGAACTCCATATTTGCATTACCCGATTCTTCCTGTGGGCGGAAAAGCAACAAGCACTTTTTTGCGTGAAGTAGCTCGCTTTGCAAAACTTAATCCTGAAAAAGTTGAGGAATTCATCAGAAAAGAGGAGAAACGCTTTTATTACTATTTTGTAGGACTTGCGGACTTTGGAACTGACTTGCGGGGAAAACTCCCGTCAGAGCTGTATGCAGTCGGAGATGCCGAATATACGTTGGGTGCGGTGAATTTTCTCGTCAATGAACTTGGACTTACCCACAAAAAAACATTCATCAACGACGATGCACAGGGCGAAACTCTTCGGAAAAGCATTATTGCACAGGCAGAGAAATTCGTGCCTGCCATAAAGGGGAATCTCTTCCTTGAATCCGATGGAGAAAAAATCAGCCGACAGCTTTATGAATCTATCGGCAATTCAAAAAAAGCAGTTATTTTCGGAAGCACATGGGAAGAAATTGTTGCTGAACGAAGCGGAAACTACAGTGTTTTGTTCTCAATGCCTCTTTCAAACGACTTGATTCTTTCGCGTACATTCATCGGCTACAATGGGGGGCTCCATATTATCGAAGAATTATATTCGGGAATGTTCAAGGCAAAAAAAATAAAGAAAGAAGTTTAATCTTTGCCTGCTTCATAAACTGGCAAAAAGTGCTATATGCCCATTACAAAACGACTGACACTGGCTGCAACTTTGCAGTTCAGTGTTTTTTTATTTTCTCCTAAGCACTCTGACAGCTGTCGCAGCAAGTTGAGTCACAGCAGCTTGAATCGCAGGTGCTTCCGCTTGTGGTGTGGGCGTCACCCGCCTGCCATTCTGTCAAGCGGGTCGGCTGTTCCACCCTTCGCTAACGCTCATTCTTCGCCGCATTTTCGCCTACCCCCTCTACAGGGGCTGCGCCCCCGTACCCCGCACACATTATCAGATACGACTATTCTGCCCGGACTTCACCAGGGGTTTTCTGATATTTCTGTTTAAAAAGTCTTTCAAGATGAGTCGAATCAGCGAATCCGGTTTGCTCTGC
>JAFUHS010000055.1 GCA_017468745.1 Treponema sp.
AAACGCCGAAAAAAATCCTTGCAAAACGCCGAAAAAAATCCTTGCAAAACGCCGAAAAAAAATCGCAGAATTTTGAAAATTTCCCTTGCTTTTGTAGAATAGTGTGGTATTATTAAATTGTAGACAGGAGCGAGATGAGGACGCACACCGGCTGCACGACAGGAGGCGTAATGCAATTTCCGACAAAAAGATCTGACTCCTCAGGGGTCTTGTAATTACATTCACTCCACCTGCAGGATTTGCAGGGAATCATTAATTGCCCTTCGCTAATGGTCGAAGAGAGGCAAACTATAAACCGCCAAAAGCTGGCGGTTTTCTTTTTTTTAAACAAAGCCGCCGAAGCCAGAAATGTTTTTGCGGCTTTGTCAGGAAAATCCTAAAAATAGGGATAGAACTTTTTCCAGTCAAAGACCTCTTCATAGAGCCGGGCTGCCTGCAGAATCCTCAAATCCTTGTGGCGGGGAGCAATCATCTGGATGCCGACGGGAACGCCTTCCTTTGAAAAGCCTGCGGGCAGGGAGGCGGCAGGATAGCCGGGAAAATTGGCAAGGAAAGTCTCTGTCCAGCCGATAAGGCTCTCAATCTTTTTGCCATTGATTGTTTCAGGGCCTTTCGTGTTTTTGTCGGAGCGGTTTTCGATGGCGGAAACGCAACTCACCGGTGAAAGAATCAGGTCGTAGTCTGCGAAGGCGTTTTCAAACTGGTCAAGGATTTGGGTTCGGGCAAGGTTAAAACGGTACATGTCTTCAATTCCCAGTCCGTCCACAATTTTCTTCCAATGTATAAATTCTTCGGGGAAGTCCTGACGGTGATCGCGGAGCAAGTCGATTCCCTTTTCCTTTAAATGATTCAGTTCCAGGGCACAGTCAATGGTGATTCCCTTGCACCACTGCTCTGCAAGTTCCTCTGCGCTAGAAGTAAAGTTGAATTTGTATTCTTCCACGGAAAAGCCCAAATCTGAGAATCTTTTTGCGGCTTCTCGCACGATAGAGCGCACATCCTCCTCTACTTCAAAAAGACCGAAATCTTCGGTAAAGGCGATTTTTGCTTTTGCTCCGTCCTGCTGACAATCTTTTTTCCAGGGATTTGCTTCAAATTCCTTGGCAAAATCGTGGCATTTGGGAAGGCTGTAGGGATCCCGCAAATCCTCGTAGCTCATGTAGTTCAAGAGAATAGCGGCATCCTTTACGCTTTTTGTAAGAGCTCCGTTAAAGCAGAGGGGGTGGGTCGCGCTCCATGCGTCCGGTCGGCAGACTGATGGAATTGTTCCCACACCTGCCTTAAATCCAAAGAGATTGCAGAAATTTGCGGGAATGCGGATTGAGCCGCCTGCGTCTCCTCCCTCGGCGATAGGAACAAGACCAGATGCCACAGCCGCCGCGCTTCCCCCGCTGGAGCCGCCAGAATTGTATTTCGTGTTAAAGGGGGTTGAGGTAGGGCCGTACATAAGGTTGTCTGTTGTTCCCCTGAAACCGTAGGCGGGGGCGTTGGTCTTTCCGATGGCGATTCCGCCTGCCTTTTCCATGGCGGCGCAGAAAACTGAGTCACATTCGTCTCTTGCCACAAGGCAGGCAACTCCTCCGTGAGAACTTTGCCAGCCTTTTTTGTTGGGAAGAAAATCCTTTAGGCCAAAAGGCACTCCCGCAAATTCCCCGCAGTATTCGCCGCGAGATAGCCGCTCTTCCAGTTCACGGGCTTTTTTAAGGGCGTAGTCGCTCTTTACATAGACAAAGGCATTTACTTTTGCATTGTACTTTTCGATTCTGTCCAGAAAATATTCTACGACCTGAGTTGGGCTTATTTTTTTTTTGTTTACAAGACAGCCGATTTCCCAGGCAGTAAGGTTTTTAAGCTCCATTTTTCCTCCTACTTATACTCAAAGCGGGCGGGATCGTCGCTTAATTCCATTTTCTTGCAGTATTCAAAATAATCCCGGCCCACGCCCTCTTTCTGCCACTTGCGGCATTTGTGGTAGGCGACTGGCGAAAAAATTATTTCGCAGACAAGTTCGATAATGGCTCCAAGAATTGCCATGCCCGTAATCGTGACAAAACCGTAGTAGCGGGCGAAAAAGCTGAATGCCAAAGCGGTAAAGATGAAATTATCCACAAACTGACCAATCATCGTGCTGATATAGGAGCGGGTAATAAAGGCGGTTTTGCCGTCGGGATTTTTGGTGAAGAGCCGCCCGACAAGAACATTTATCAGGGCATTTGAGATTCCTGAAAAAACATTGGCAATGGTGGAAGAAAGCAAAATCTGCCAGTGCTTCACGCCTTCGCCCATAAAGCCGAATACCACATCAAAGGAAGCGCTTGCGCCGGGGAAGGGAAATTCTGAAGGAATGGATGCGATGATTCCAAGAAAGACGATGGTGATGGTGTTTATTGCCGCGCCAAAAAAATTGAGCTTGATGGCGGCTTTCGCACCGAAGGTTTTTGTCACCATGTCCATGATTAAAAAGACTGCCCATGAGAGGAAAACTCCTCCAGTAATCGAGATGAAATAATTTTCTCCGATTTTTAATCCGCTCCAGACGATTTTGTTTGCGGAAAGGTTCATGGCGACTGTCGTGACTGCAAAGAGGGCGACGACGACGGCTGGAAGCGAGCGTAAAAGCATCTTCCAGTCCTGACGGTCAAAGAGCCATTCAAGGGTGTCCTCGACCCAAAGGATGAGGTGTTTCATTTTTTCTCCTAGTTTTGTTTATAGACAGGATGGGTTTCGAACTGTCTGTGTTGTGGCATTATAGTGAAATGGTTTCTTTGTGTATACAGCTTGGAGAAAGTTTGCATAAGCCGTGGGGAAAACACTGAAGAGGGGGACGGAAAAACCGCTTCTCCTAAAAGCTCCGATATTTCGCCCTGTAGTTTTTCCGTAAAAAGTGGTATGATGTTTCTGCATATTAAGGTAAAGCCCATGTCGAATTTTTCCGAAAATAACCTTGGTGGATTTTCGAGTCAACTCTGCATAAAAGCGCAAGGGGGATATTATGACAATTACAATCGATGAAACAAAAATCGTTCAGACAGTAAAAAATTTTTCTATCCTGCTGGTAATTGCGGCTGTCGGAATTTTTCTTTATTCTTCAAGCAAAATTTTTCATTTCAGTGAGACGAATCCCGTGATGTACGAAATCAATTACAATAAGCTTTCAACTCCTGGAAAAGGTGTCGCGACTTCCATGAAAAAAACCGGTGAAGTTCAGTCGAAGGTGCTGGGCCCCCATCGTGGAAACGGAAAGGGCGGCTCGAAATTCTTTGACGAAGTTGAGAAAGTTCACGGGAACAAATCGAAATAATGCGAGGCAGGTTCGCTCCTTCTCCCAGCGGGCGGATGCATCTGGGGAATGTCTATTCCGCTCTTCTTTCTTATCTCTCGGCAAAAAAGAATGGTGGTGAGTGGATTCTCCGCATCGAGGATCTTGACCGCCAACGATGTAAAAAAGAATATTCCGCACAAGTCCTCGATGATTTGCTCTGGCTGGGCTTGAAATGGGACAACTTTTCTCATGAAAATGCCGGATTTACTCCAGGGCTTTCCCCTGAATTCTTTCAATCCAATCGAGATTCTTTCTATACGAAAGCCTTTAATTCCCTTTGCGAACAAGGCCTCGTTTACGATTGCTTTTGCAGCCGTGCCGATTTGCTTTCTGCCTCGGCTCCTCATTCAAATGGCGGCAGTCCTGTTTATTCGGGGAAATGCAGAAATCTCTCAGCGAATGAGCGGGCTTTCCTGTTAAAAAGCCGCCTTCCTGCAAAGCGGCTGATGGTCGAGGATAAATCAATTTTTTTTGTTGACGGACATTTTGGCTCTCAGGAATCCAGACTTTTTCGTGATGTGGGGGATTTTATCATTCGCCGTGCAGACGGAAACTTCGCCTATCAGCTTGCGGTCGTTGTGGATGATGCTCTCATGGCTGTGACCGAAATTGTCCGGGGCAGGGATTTGCTCTCTTCGGTGGGTGCACAGCTTTATCTCTATGAAAAACTTTCTTTAATTCCGAAAGATTCTTTTCCCCAATTCTATCATCTGCCCCTTTTGCTTTCTTCTGACGGACGGCGGCTTTCAAAGCGAGACCGGGATACGGACATGGGGCTTTTGCGGGCTGATTTTTCTGCGGAAGAGCTGATTGGGAAAATCCTCTTTTTGAGCGGCTGCATCGATAAAGAAGAAAAAATTTCTCTTGAAGAGGCTGTGATTGAATTCAGTTGGGATAAAGTTAAAAAAGAAGATATTTTTGCAGCCTGACATGCACTTATGTTCCCAAACAGAGAATCCACTTCCCTGAGTGATTCGTGTTTGAGTCTGAATCTGTAGTCACGACATCCCACTGGTGCTCATAATACAGACCTGCCCAGAGGTGAGCGTCTTTTTTTCGGGTTCTGTTTGATGATGGAAAGACGATTTCTGCTCCAAAACGCCATTTGAAGGTTTCCTGACGGTTGTTGTCCGTGTTGAAAGTCAGAAAATTTACATCTGAAATTGATACTGATTCCCCTTCTTCGCCTGTGACATTTCCAAGGTAAATCCGAACATAGTCAAAGCGGGTTCTGAGACGGAAATAAGTGAAGACATCGATTGCTATATCGATTTTGAGAAGAGGCGAGCACCACTGGGAGTTGTCGGTATTCATGGTGCCCTGCCAGTCTTCTTCGAGGGTATAGCTTGCTATTTTTGAATCAGAAATATTCTCCAGCCTGTTTATTGGTGAAAAAGTCGCTTCGATTGATAATCCGAAAATGTTGAAAAACGGTACTTTTATTGAGCCGATGGCGATAGGACCGAACTGGTGATAGTGTCCATCCGTGTCGATTTTCAGCATTGTCTGTTCGTTTTCAATTTCAAACCATGCCGCATACTTTTGCGAGTACCAGTTGAAGAGATAAAAGGCTCCGATTCCAAAATAAATGAAGGGGCTTGTGGCCTCTATGCTTTCGTCACCAAAATAGTGTAGGTATGGATAAACATCGAGTTCGATTTGCCGGCTTTTTTTTATGTTGAGCCAGTCTGACTTATCGTAGTATGAACCGGAGTTTTCCGTACTAAGCTGATTTGTCGTATCTTCCGTAGATTTTTCTGAATTATATTCAAGCCTGATTCGAGAAGCGTTCTTCTTGTTCCAATCGTATTGCAGGATTCCAAAAACAGAACTCCCGTGTTCTCCAGGTTCTGCTCCCAAATCCAATTTCAGGGGCAGTTTATCCGTGATAAAGTCTCCTACGAACTGGGAGCCTGTTATCGGTTGTTTTTCGCTTACTTCATCGCTTTTCTGAACATATTCATTGTAAAGGGTTTTGATTTTTTCTCTTCTGCTATGCGTTTCCTCTGTGTTTTCTTGCTCTTTTTCCTCTTCGGAATCTTCTGGAGCCGGAATGTCCTGTAAATGAGGGCTGTCTGGATCCGGAATATATCCTTGCGCTGAGAGAAAAAGCGTCTTTGTGAGGAAAATAAAAGAAAGAGCGAGGATTTTTCTTAAACGCATAGATTCATTTTAGCAGATTTTAGTTTTTTTGATAATAAAAAATCAGAATTTGTGCTTTAGGAATCATAAATATTGCACATCTTGATGTATTATCGTATACTTATTGCATATTTATGTAAAATTTATGCATAAAAATGCATTTTCGGGAGCGAATTATGGCATATTCATTCATTGACGGCGGCGTTACGGCTGCCCAGGGCTTTACGGCCAACGGTGTTTTGAACAAAATCAAGGCCAGCCGAACTACCAACGATACGGCACTCATTTATTCTGAAAAGGTCTGCAATGCGGCCGGCGTATTCACTCAGAATCGCGTAAAGGCTGAGTGCGTCAAACTCACCCGCGACCACATCGCAAACGGAAAGGCTCAGGCTGTCATCGCAAACTCAGGAAACGCAAATGCCTGCACCGGAAGCGAAGGCTACGACAACGCCAACAAAGAGGCCGTGGCTGTCGCCGCAAAAATGAACATCAACTCTGACGACGTGCTCGTTCTCTCAACTGGCGTAATCGGTCAGCAGCTCCCGGTGGAAAAAATCCTTACAGGCCTTGATAAACTTGCAGACGGTCTTTCAAAGGAAGGTCACAAGGAAGCGAGAATCGCAATCATGACCACCGACACCCACTACAAGGAAGTTGCCCTTGAAACCACAATTGGCGGTAAAACCGTCCGCATGGGAACGATGGCAAAGGGCAGCGGCATGATTCACATCAATCTGGGAACAATGCTGGGCTTCATCACCACTGACTGCGCCATTTCCTCACAAATGCTTGAAAAAGCCCTGAGAATCTCTGCGGCTCAAACCTACAACTGTGTCTCAATCGACGGTGACACTTCAACAAACGATTCTCTCCTCATTCTTGCTAACGGAATGGCAGGAAACGCAGAAATCACTTGTGAGGGAGCTGATTTTGACGCTTTTGTAGAGGCTTTGAACGCCCTTAACACTGAAATGGCAATGAAAATCGCCGCTGACGGTGAGGGAGCCAGCCGCCTGGTCACTTGTAATGTGGTTGGGGCGGACACCGTTGAAAATGCCCGTGGCTTGGCAAAGGCCGTTATCTGCTCAAATCTCGTAAAGGCGGCCTTCTTCGGAGCGGACGCAAACTGGGGCCGAATCCTTGATGCAATGGGCTACTCAGGCTTCTTCTTCACTCCAGAAAAAACTTCTGTCTCATTTTTGAGCCGCGAGGGAGCAAAAAGATACTTTGAGGACGGAAAACAGAACGGCGGCAAAGAATCTTCAATCAAGGTTTTCGATCACGGAGTTCCGCTGAATTTCGACGAGGATTTGGCAAAGAAAATCCTAACCGAAGAAGCCGTGGACATCCTCGTAGAACTTGAAGACGGAAAAGCAAGCGGTACGGCCTGGGGCTGCGACCTTACCTACGATTATGTAAAAATCAACGGAGACTACCGAACTTAATGGAGAAAATTATGTCAGAAAATACAGAAAACGAACTTAGAGAAAAAATTGACCCGCGTGTGGATAACGCTCACTGGTCGGATGTTTTGGTTCAGGTTTTGCCTTACTTCCGTCACTGGGTCGGAAAAACTGTGGTGGTAAAATACGGCGGAAATGCCATGCTCAATGAAGAGCTTAAGGCAGCCGTTATGAAGGACATCGTTTTGCTCAGCACAATCGGAATCAAGGTCGTATTGGTGCATGGCGGCGGACCTGAAATCAACCACATGCTGGAGCGGGTCGGAAAAGAATCTAAATTCATCAACGGACTCCGCTACACCGATGCCGAGACCATGGAAATCGTTCAGATGGTTTTGACAGGAAAGCTTAACAAGGACATTTGCGGCATTATTTTACAGGAAGGTGGCAAAGCCGTTGGCCTTTCAGGTGTTGATTCAGGTCTTTTGCGGGCAAGAAAAATCGACAAGGACGGACTTGATTTAGGCTTTGTGGGCGAAGTAACCGAGGTTCACCCCGAAATCATTCAGTCGCTTTTGGACAAGGGCTTTATTCCGGTCGTTTCAACTGTGGCTTTGGGCGAGCAGGGCGACATGGCCCGTTATAACATCAATGCTGACACAGCGGCGGCAAAAATCGCAATCGCATTGCAGGCCGAAAAATTCGTTCAGCTTACCAATGTGGCTGGCGTTCTTCGTGATGTGAACGACCCGAAATCACTGATTCAGCGCATCCATATCGAAGATGTCCAAAAATATTTTGACGACGGTACGATTTCTGGCGGCATGATTCCGAAAATCGAGTGCTGCATGATGGCCCGTAAAGGCGGAGTTCCCCGCACCCACATCATCGACGGCCGGGTTCCACACTCGCTCTTAATCGAGATGTTCAGTGACCGCGGTATCGGAACGATGATTTATTAAGGAAAGTTCTGAAAACTGGGGTTTTGGCTCCTGTTATTTTCAGAAATCTAAGCATAAGAAACTCGTCTTGCATTTCGGAAGAATCGCCATGGTTGCTTTTCCCGAAATGCAAAAAGTCCTAAAATCCTCTCATAGTTTTTCTTTTTTTTTAATTTTTCTTCTGGCTTTGTATTGTTTTAAATAATTTTAAAAATATAATTATAAAATGATGAATTTTGAAGAAGGATTTGAATCTGATGGGCAATAATGAAAACAACGAGTATTTCTATATGCAGGAAAAAGGAGTTTACTCCACGAAAAATCTTTTGGATTCTTTCGGAAGTGACTTGTCTGAAACTGTTTATAAAGAATCTTCAAAAGATTTTTTAAATTGGACTTTTAACGCCGCGGATTTTTTTTCTCTTCAGACTGTAGAAAAAAATCCGAAAGGGCCTGACTTGCTTTTGGATAACGGGGCAAAAGAAGAAATTGAAAAAATCAACCGGGAAATAAAGGGGTACAAGGATTCTGGAAATACGATAATTAACAAGGATAGAATCAAAGAGCTTCGTGCAAGAAAAAAATTACTTATGGAAGGGGCTGTCCCAAAAAATAGTGAAGCTGATAAATCCCTGATTTATAAAACATTCGTTGAGATAAACGACAGCAGGGCGGTTGAAAGTAAGCTTCCTTATTTCAAAAACGCTAAATGGCCCTCAAAGGATGAGATGCCATATTTTACGGCCGGTCTTGAGGATTTTGCGAGAGCCGTTGAGCAGGGAGAGCCTACGGCGATTACTGGCGGCCCCTGTTTTTTTGGTGAATATGAAGTCGACATGATTTTCACCATGAAAGACGGAAGCAAAAAAGTTTATGATTTTACGACCCGAAGGCGTACTGTCACCGACAGGGTATCTCAGGAAGCGGAATTCACCAAACAGAATGCGGAGAATGTCGTTGATGTCTCCTTCAAAAGCTACAAGACTCTTTTAACGACAGAGGAATATGACAGCATCCTCTATCTTTTTGAGCTGGCCAAAGCAACAAAGTCTTGTCTTACTGTTCCCATTGTTGATTTCTCTTACGAAAAATATCTTGACGCAATGGTAAGCTCTCTTCCGGAAAATCTTCAGAAAAAAGCAAGGGCAGGTTTCAGGGAAGTGGCAAGCCCAATCATAAAAATGTACGAGAGGCTTTTTGAATTTTTCAAGAAAAAATATCCTGAAGTAAAATGTGCCATTATGTCCAGCGAGAATAAAGAGCTTCTTGATTTGTACTATCAAAAGAGAAAGCCCTTTGGTGAGAAAACGGCCACAAAACGAATTATATCCGGCATTCAGGAAAAAATTGAATCGGTTAAAGATTATATAACTCTTCCAGCTCTTCCTTTCTATTTTTGGGATGTAAAAAATGTCCTGGAGGTAGACTATCTTGGTGAAACTGATTCCTTTTGGAAATGCCGCAAAATGCACAAGGGGGCGATGAAACTTTCTGCTCTTCTCTATCCGATTAAAATCAGCTCGGACGGTTACCGTTCGATTTTCTCAACGGAAAGACAATACAAAGAATACATAAAGGAAGAAGATTATGGGAAGCGCTAAAAGAAAAACCATCATGTTTTTGGGGGGCATTCTGGCCTGTGTTTTCGGTTATTTTTCTTTTTACAATAGGGGTGAAATTGAATTTCCTCTAAAAGAAAAAGTAGAACTGGAATCTCCCTACATTGTCAGAGATTACGGAAACTACCGTTATGTCCTTGATAAGCAGCGGACTAGAATTCTTGTAATCGATAAAGAAACTAATGTCATTAAAACCCTTCTGCCAAAAAATAAAAATCAAGGTGACACCTTTTATTATGCCGATGATTTTCTCGTTGATTCAAAGGGATTCATTTATGTAAAGGAAGGTGCCTGGGATGGAAACAGGATTTCCCGGGAGGCTGTCCTTCTTTATGATGAGAATGGCGAATATGTCAGAACATATATCGACAGAGAGTATTCTTCAAAGGTTAATAAGCATAAGATTATGTTGCTTTCCGTGGAGAATCAGAAGATTATCTATGCCGTAAAAGAAGACAAGCGGATTATAGTAATCGAACACAATATGGAAACTGGAACCGAAGATAAAAACAATTATTCCTTCCAGGATGCCTTCGATTATGTAAACGATATGGCCCGTTCCAAAGACGGGCGGACATTCATGCTGGATAAGGCCGGGCGGATTTTTGAGCTTATCGATGAAAATAACGAACTGAATCTAGTGTACAAAGCAGGAGAAGATGAATTCCCCAACTGGATTGAAGTTTCACAATCCGGCTCCCTTCTTTTTGCAGACCTCTATTCGGACAGCGTAAGGGAGCTTAATCTTCAGACTTTAAAGACCTCAACGATTCTTGAAAAATCCGGGGCAGTTACGGTAACTCCAGTGCGCTTTTCAGAGCTTGCGAACCCGGAAAAAAATTCATCTGTCATTAAAAAGCAAATTCTCGTGCTTGTGGTTTTTATTTTATTCATACTTTGCTGTGTTAATATTTTTCTTATGCTGCTCGTCGCGTATTTCAAGAGCAATCCTTCAGTTACCAAGCGAATCACCATCTATATCATTCTTATCATAATGATTGTTTCTGGAACTATAACTTTTAAATTGACCAGTGAATTTTCGAAGGTTATGAAAGGCCAGATTCTTGCCCAAATGGAGAACCTTGCCTATTCCGTCGCAAACTCAATCAGGCCTGCTACTCTGGACTCTATCCACTGTGCCGCAGATTTTGCTTCTCCTGCCTATCGGGAAATGATTGAAAGCATGGAAAATATCATTGATGCCAATCTTGATATTAACCGCAGCATTTATTGTGACATTTTCAAATATGATGAGAAGCACGGTGGCTACGCCTGCGCTTATTTGGATCAGGCAATCGGAACTTATTTCCCGATTACGCCGGGAGAGACCGAAGAAATAAAACATATTTATGAGACTTCTCAGATAGTAAGTTCAAATAAAGATGACACATCCGCTTCCTATACATATGTTTCGGTTCCTGTGATTAATGATTCTGGCAGAGTCTGTGGTGTTGTCTCGGTTATGACTGAAAATTTCATGCTCACGGATCAAATCAATGCCATGAAAAAAAGCGTTCTTCTGGGGATAGTTGTAACCCTTATTTTTGTCTGGCTTTTGATTGGAGAGCTCCTTTCGTATATCATGGCAAAATCCAAGGCTCGTATGGATCTTGCGGAAAGTGAGCAAAATGGTGTCAAAAAGAAGATTTTCCCATACTATTATATCCGTCTCATGGTTTTCATCCTTTTTGCCGCTTACAATCTGACTACGACCTTCCTGCCCATGGTAATTGCTAAGAGTGCCATTGATTCCTTGGGAGAATACGGCTCAGGAATTGCTGCGGCCCTTCCTATTTCCATAAATCTTTTTATAATCGGATTGATGGCGGTTTTCTGTGAAGAATTAATCCGCCGTATTGGTTGTAAAAAAGTCGTTGTGATTGGCACTATGCTCTCCGCTTTGAGTAACCTTATCGTTTTCGCCTTCCCATCTGAATATATCTTAGTATTCTTTGCTCTGGTTATTGACGGAATCGGTGTGGGGCTTACGACAAACGCAATGTATCTCATGGTTTCTCAGATTGAGGATGGGAAAAACCGTGCTTCTGGATATGCCGCTTATAACGCGGCTCAGGTTTCCGGAATAAACTTCGGTATGCTTGCGGGTGCGGCTCTGGCTACCAGTCTCTCACGGCGAATGATTTTCCCTGTCGTGACTATCATGTGGATTTTCTCAGCCATTGTTTTCCTTTTATTCTGGAAGACAATAGGTTTCTCGTCTTCTTCTAATTCTGCTGAAAGTGAAAATCTTCGCGGAAAGAAAAACGGACCGAAGAGAATTCTTGCTTTCCTTGCTCATCGTCGCATCTGGTCTTTTATTTTCTTCGTTCAAATTCCTTTTGCCCTCATGGGGAGCTTCGTTTACTACTATCTCCCGATTTATTCTGATGTCAGCGGTATGAGCGAAATTCTTGTCGCCGTTCTCATGATGGTCTATTCTATGTTCGCCATTTATCTGGGATCTTCTCTTACCAAACTCGTTATGGGAAAAACAGGAATCTTCAGCCCTTATGCTTCGATTTTGCTGAGTGCGGTGGTTGTTATTGTTTATGCCAGTATGCAAAACTTCACGGGGCTTTTGATTGCGATTTTTGTGCTGGGACTTGCCAATGGCTTTGGCCGCTCAGTTCATCAGGCGAATTTTTCTATGCTTGAAGAATGTGAAAACTACGGAGTGCCTGATGCCATGGGAATCTTTAATTTCACGGATTTTATCGGTCAGTCATTCGGTCCCACGGTTATGGCTCTGGTTTTCCTTTCAAAAAGCGTAAAACTTTCAGCTCTGGTATTTTCAATTATTCTTGTGTGTTTTTGTGTAATTCATGTTATAATTACACTAACTGGAAAAAAATTAGAAGGATCTGTAAATGACTAAAACTAAGAAAAACTTAAAACGCAGCGTTACTGTTGTTATCGTCTTGTTTACACTTATGCTTTCTGTAAGCTTGGGGCTCATAGGATTTCGTACATTTTGGAACGGTATGCTGAATGAATACCAAAAATATGTAGATTCTGTCCTTAGTCTTGCTGTCTCAGATTTTGATTGGGATGCTATCGAAAACAGCATAAAAGAACAGACTGAAGACGAAGCTTTTAAGAATTTGCGAAAGCGACTTGACTACATAAAAAACAACACAAAAATTTCCTGGCTTTACATGCTTGAGCCTCTGAATGATTCTGAAGAAGATAACATGAGGTATATTTGTACTGGTAATACTCCTGAAGATTATCAGAACAATTATGATGTTCCCTTGGGAAAATTAAGCGGCACAGAATATCCGTCTGATGTTGCCCGTCAATATCTTACTTTCTATAAAAATTCAGAGCCCGGAGAATTCTGGTATTATCCAAACAAAACCGAGTGGGGATATGTGTACACGGCCTCAATCGTTGTCCGTACTTCAAAGGGAACGCCTCTCGGTGTTATGAGCGTTGATATATACATGGATGAAATCGAGAAGGCGATGAATATCTATCCAATCGTAATTGCCCTTGCTGCACTCGTTCTTTCTGTTATTTTCATTGTGCTTCTTTCATTCTGGCTGAACCGTCATGTTCTCTATCCTATTAAAAAGCTAGAGACTTCTGCCCGTGATTTTGTCATCAGGGCAAACGGTGAGGATGTAGAAAGCCTTAATTTTACTGATCCGCAGGTTAAAACAGGCGATGAAATTGAATCCCTTTCAGAAAGTCTGATAACAATGGCTTCTGAAACAAAAGACTATATGCAGAAACTTCTTACCGAGACAAGTGAGCGGGAGAAAATCGCAGCTGATTTGAATGCCGCGGCTTCCATTCAAGACGGAATGCTGCCCCATATTTTCCCTGGTATTCCAGACCGGACGGATTTCGAGCTCTATGCCAGTATGAATCCGGCAAAGCAGGTTGGAGGAGATTTCTATGATTTCTTCTTTATCGATGAGCGCCACATAGCCCTTGTTATAGCCGATGTTTCTGGAAAGGGTATTCCGGCCGCTCTTTTCATGGTCATTTCAAAGACAGTAATAAAAAATCTCGCTTATACGACAAAATCTCTGTCTCCTGTTAAAATTCTTGAAAAGGCAAATAATCAGCTTTGTGAGGGAAATTCTCCGAATTTATTTGTTACTACATGGCTTGGAATCCTTGATCTTGATACAGGTATTATCACTGCCGCTAATGCCGGTCATGAATATCCGGGAGTCAGGCAGCCTGGTAAGAAATTTGAATTAATCAAGGATAAGCACGGTCTCGTGGTTGCGGGCATGGAAGGGTCTAAGTACACCGATTATGAAATTAAACTTGAAAAAGGTGCAACACTCTTCGTTTACACAGACGGCGTACCTGAAGCTACAAATGCCAATAATGAGCTTTTTGAACTTGAAAGACTTGAAAAAGCTCTCAACATCAAGCCTGACGCTTCACCACGGGAATTACTGCCTATTGTTCGTGCTGAAGTGGACAAATTTGTCGGCGATGCTCCGCAGTTTGATGACCTTACCATGCTTTCTCTAAGGTATTTCGGTAGGGACTGAAAATTTCCTCATTGAGACTTCCTCTTTTTCTGATTGAATCAGTCTGCTTTTTGTGGTATTTTATATGGAAAAAGAGGATTTTCTATGGCTTCTAAAATTGTTGTGAATAATTACGGCTCATTTGATGTCACCATGGTAAAGGGCAAAGGCTCAACCTGTTATGACATCAATGGCAAAAAATATATCGATTTTCTGGCTGGAATTGCGGTAAATATTCTCGGCCACAACTTCAAGCCTCTTGTAAAGGCGATTTCAAAGCAGGCAAAAAAACAGATTCATATCTGCAATTACTTTGTAAGCGATGTTGGCGTTGAGTACGCTACGGAACTTCTCGGAATCACGGGCTATGATGCCGTCTATTTCGGAAATTCCGGCGCGGAGGGAAACGAGGCCGCAATCAAGCTGGCCCGAAAGTACGGCTATATGAATGGCGGCGAAAAACGACGGGTCATCTATACGCTGGAGTCTTCTTTCCACGGCAGGACTCTGGCTACCCTTACAGCCACTGGTCAGGAAAAGTTCCATCCCGCTTATTTTGCTCCCTATGTTGATTGCTTCAAGACAATCAAGGCAAATGACTGGGAAGCCATAAAAACTGCTTTCGACGATACGACTGCGGCTCTTCTGATTGAGTGCGTTCAGGGCGAGGGTGGAGTGAACATCGTTGACGCTGACTGGGCAAAGGCGGCCGCAGATGCGGCTCGTGCGGCCGGTGCTATCGTTATGGCAGATGAAGTTCAGACTGGCTTTGGCCGAACGGGAACTTTGTTTGCAAGCCAGGCTTTGGGCTTTGATCCGGAAGTGATTTCCTTTGCAAAAGGGGCTGCCGGTGGCGTTCCATTCGGCGGCATTTTGATTAAGGGAAAGGCAGCCGATGTCTTTAAGGCTGGCGACCATCAGTCAACCTTCGGCGGAAATCCTTTGGCTTGTGCGGCAGGACTTGTGGTTCTCCATGAGCTTGAAAAACCGGGCTTCCTTGAAAGCGTAGTCGAAAAGGGCGAATACATGCGAAAGGCAATCGTAGGTTTTGGCGCAAAATGCGTCGGCGAAATCCGCGGAAAAGGCCTCATGATTGGCGTTGACATGATTAACGGAGCAAATGCTGCCGAAGTCGAGAAAAAGCTTCTTGCGAAAGGTCTGCTCACTTCAACGGCAGGGGCAAACACCCTCCGAATCGTTCCTCCGCTCAATATTTCCTATAAAGAAATCGATGAGGGACTGGCGATTCTGCGCGATGTCCTTTCGGGCGAGTAATAAATTCCTCTCGAAGAGCTATGCTCGCAGGCGCACAGAGAAAAGTAATTCGTGTAATTCGTGTCTAAAAATCTCTTCAATCTGTGCGTCCTGTGGTTTAAATTTCCTTGCAAATTCACTATAATCGAATTCCGTTATGAAGATGGGATTTGATAATGAAAAGTATCTCAGGATACAGTCTGAGCACATTAAGGAACGGATTGCCAAGTTCGGCAATAAACT
>JAFUHS010000056.1 GCA_017468745.1 Treponema sp.
TGTCTGCAATCCGCTCATGCTCAAAAGTGAAAACTGTCCTTGAAAAATCCCGCAAATCAGAAAATCCCGCACGGGCAAGAAGTTCGTCCGTATCAAACTGCTGATGCAGAAGAGCGCTTTTTACGGAAAGACTTACCGAAAGCAAAAAATCTTTAACAGTCCCGGATTCAGGCAGCTTGAAGCGGACGGGAGCCACTCTTGCAAGCAAACCGATTGACCGCATGGTTCTGGGAGAACGGCAGCTTAGATTGGTCGCAGTCACGATGTCATCCAGGGCCGATTCTTTTGCAAGAAAGAGCATGAAAGCTGAAAAATAGAAGACAAAGGGCGTGACAGAAAGTTCCCGGCAGACTTTTTGAACCCGCCGGGTAAGCGAACTTCCAATACGATGGACGAGAGAAGAGCCGTCTCCGCCATAAAGACCTGCATTTCCTTTTTTATCAGCAGGGAGACGCAGGGGGAGGAATGGATTTTTGAACTGGGATGCCCAGAATTCAGTATTTGAAGAAAGCTCAGATTCATTATCAGGGGGAATCGGGGTAGGATTATAGCGGACAGGCTGACCAGAATAAAACATGTTGAGCTCAGAAAAGAAAACCGCCATTGAAAAACCATCCGTCACAATGTGGCAGATGTCGATTAAGACAGTCTCTCCCTGCACAGCGACACGGAGCAAAGGTGCTTTTTCAAGATTGAAGGGGCGGATGAAATCACTGAGATTTTTTGACGCAAAATGCTCAATGGAAAGCCGGCAGTTTTCAGAAATTTTCCGAATGACACATTCATTCTCCTCACAAAAAGAGGAACGGAGCCTGTCATGACGCACAATTATCTGGTTTAATGCGTATTCAAGTTTATCGACATTCAGATTCTGAGTTTTAAATCCAAAGGCAAGATTTATTCCGGTATCATTTTTATTTTTTTCCCAAAGAGCAAAAACATTCCTTTCTTGAGCCGTCGCAGGCTGTATTTTATTCTCTTCCGCCATCGCCTACAGTATATCAGAATTCACGCTCAGTGAAATGTCCGGATAAGCTATAGAATAGTCACACAGATTTCTTTTTATCTGTTTAATCTGTGGTTTCTTTTCAATCTATCTGCTATAATCAACCTATGAAAATCGTAGACATTTTGAATTCTAAAAAAGTGACGCTCTCTTTTGAGGTTTTCCCGCCAAAAAAACAGGACGCGCTTGAATCTATAAAAAATACGGCTGTGGAACTGACCCAGCTTAAACCTGACTTTATCAGTGTGACTTTTGGTGCGGGCGGCTCGACTCAGGGCTACACGGCAGATATCGCCCAGGCCATTGAGTCTCAGGGAAGGACGGCTCTTGCCCACCTTACCTGCGTACGCTCGACTACAGATGCACTCAATCATATAATCAATAATCTTAAAGCCAAGGGGATTTCAAATGTGCTAGCTTTGCGAGGCGATTTTCCAAAGGATGCCGTTCCCGGAGAAAATATCTTTCCATCGGGATTCGCACATGCAAGCGATCTGGTTCCCCTGCTCAAAAAAGAAGGATTTTGCGTGGGCGGAGCCTGCTACCCGGAAGGTCACCCGGAAAGCGCAAACCGCGACGCTGACATCGAAAACTTAAAGCACAAAGTCGAAGCGGGGGTTGATTTTTTGACCACCCAGCTCTTTTTTGACAACGACATGCTCTACTCTTTCCTCTACCGCCTGCAGTCAGCGGGAATCCATGTGCCAGTTCTGGCGGGAATCATGCCAATCACCAACGCCGCACAGGTCAGCCGTATGGTGGACCTATCCAACGCCTATATCCCGCGAAAACTCATGGCAATCTGCGACCGTTTCCGAAACAACCCCGAAGCCATGAAACAAGCCGGAATCGCCTACGCCACAGACCAAATCATCGATTTAATATCCAACGGCGTGCGGGGAATTCATATCTACACCATGAACAAGCCGGAAATCGCTCGGGCAATCATCGTGAATGTGAATGAGATTATTTCGGCGATTAATGGGTAAAAATCCTCAGATTCACAGTCTTTAACAGTATGATAAAAATCGGGATGCCATTTCTGACATCCCGAAAATATCCGCGTTAATCTGCGTTTCTCCGCGTCTACTTATCGCTCTTCCTTCTCGTACTCAATCACGGCCTGTGCACCTGCAAGTCGGGCAAGTGGCACTCGGTAAGGAGAGCAGCTTACATAGTTCAAGCCAATCTGATAGCAGATGTGGATTGATGCCGGGTCTCCGCCGTGCTCGCCACAGATTCCCAAA
>JAFUHS010000057.1 GCA_017468745.1 Treponema sp.
GCCCCGGGCAAAAGCCAGATCCAAATCCCGTTCGATTAAAATGTTGCCGTAAATGAAATCGTTTTCTTTAAAAAGATTTTCCCGCAGACCGCTGGAAAGATTGTCGAAGACTGTGACTTTGTGTCCGTTTGCCATCAATTCTTTTACGACATGAGAGCCGATGTAACCTGCTCCACCAATAACTAAAACTTTCATAAAAGCTCCTTTGATTTTATTTTACTGAATCCCGTATTTTTTCGCAAATTCTTCGGCGGGAAGCGGCTTTGAAAAATAATAGCCCTGAAGGAAATCACAGCCGATATTTTTCATGGACTCAACCATTTCCAGTGTTTCTACTCCCTCTGCCGTAACCGTGAAATTCATCTGCTTGAAGGTCTGAACCATTGTGGGAAGAATCTTATCAGGAGCATTGAAATAATCCCGCACTATTTCCATGTCCAGATTGACATTTATAAAAGGACATCGTTTAAGTCTGGTAACATTGGAATAGCCGCTTCCGTAATCGTCAAGGACAAACTGGAAGCCTCTGGCCCGCATGGTTTGAATCTGTTTTTGAAGGAGGGCATAATCAATCATGGACTCTTCGGTAATTTCAAGGTGAATTTTTTCGGCATCAACCTGATATTTTTCGAGAATTTTAGAAAAGCGTTTGTTCAAATCAGGCCTAAGGAACTGAATCGGTGAAAGATTTACATTAATCCATGAAATTCCCATTTTGGCTATGTCGTGCTCGTGGATGAATTTACAGGCAGATTCAAACATCTGCTCGCCCATGCTGTTTATGCGGCCGTTTTTCTCTGCGATGGGGATAAAAAGACCTGGCGGAATCAAATTTCCCTTTTCGTCACGGATTCTGGCCAAAGCCTCAGCGCCAGCCAGTTTGTAATCTTTGCTGTCCATGAGGGGCTGCAGGAACATCTCCACGGAATTGTTCTCAACGGCATATTCTACGGCTCTCTTTATCCGTGTAGTTTCTTCGATTCCTTTGAGAGTCTCATCTGTGATAAGAATGTTTACTGATTCAAGATTTTCGGCCTCTTTAAAGGCAGCAAACAAGGCGGATGCAATCTTTTTAGAATTGGAAAAATCAACACCATCCGCAAACTGCACGAATTTTGGCTCAAGATAGAGATCAACATCAGAACCAGCTCTCCAGCCATGAGAAAAACGCATGGAAATTTCTTCGCGAATCTTGTCGGATTTAGAATCGTCCTGCCCCACCAGCACAAAGCGACCGTCCCTAAGATAAAAACGCAGCAAGCGGGGATATTTTTTCATTAAGAAGAGAGAAATAAGGGAAATTCCCCTGTCCATTTGGGCAGGGCTGTAAATCTCTCGAAGCTCGTTGTAATTGTGAATTACGAAGCCCAAGACCAGAGGATTTCTTTTACTTTCATACTCCTTGAGGATTGCATGAAACGCACTTTTGTTGAAAGCCTTTGTTTTTGAGGAAAGAAAGTAAATCGGATTTTCGAAGGTAGTGAAAATAATGATAATCGAAAGGAGAGCAAAAAAATTCATCACAAGATACTGAGGAAATAGTATCCTTAAAATGTAACCGACGGAAAGCACAATATTAAAACTCAGAAGTGCCACAAAGAGTGGAGGAGCGATTTTTTTTCTGTGAAACAGGATTTGTAAAAAAGCGAGTGCCAAATAATAGAAAGCGCAGATGTATATTAAATTATAAAAAGAGCCTCTGGTATAGATACAAGTTGCCGAAATCGAAAAAA
>JAFUHS010000058.1 GCA_017468745.1 Treponema sp.
CACGCAAAAGTCATGGTGGTTAAGCCGGCAGAATAAAAAGCTATCCACAGATTTACACAGATACACACAGATTATATAAAATCTGTGAAAATCGGTGCTAATCTGTGGATAAAAATCGTAAATAATTTCTCGGAGAACATAAAAATGGGAAAGATTATTGGTATTGACTTGGGAACTACAAACTCTTGTGTTTCAGTAATGGAAAACGGTGAGCCGGTCGTCATTCAGAACTCAGAAGGCTTCCGCACCACACCATCTATCGTCGGTTTTACTGCAAAAGGCGACCGTGTTGTAGGTCTTCCTGCTAAAAACCAGATGGTCACAAACCCGAAAAACACAGTTTATTCTGTAAAACGACTTATCGGTCACAGATATTCAGAACTTTCTGGCGAAGCTACAAAACTTCCTTATGCAATCAAAGATAACGGTCAGGATGTCCGCGTTGAGGTTACGGAGAACGGCTCTAAAAAAGAGTTCAGTCCTCAGGAAATCTCAGCTTTCATCTTGCAGAAGATGAAGAAAACCGCTGAAGACTATCTTGGAACAGAAGTCACAGAAGCCGTAATCACAGTTCCTGCTTACTTCAACGACTCTCAGCGACAGGCTACAAAAGATGCCGGTAAAATCGCAGGTCTTGATGTAAAGCGAATCATCAACGAGCCTACAGCCGCAGCCCTTGCTTTCGGTTTCAACAAAGACCAGTCAAAAGAAAAGACAATCGCCGTTTATGACCTTGGCGGCGGTACATTCGATATTTCTATCCTTGAGCTTGCTGACGGCGTATTTGAGGTAAAATCAACAAACGGCGACACTCACCTTGGTGGCGATGACTGGGACCGTGCTATCGTAAACTGGCTTATCGCAGGATTCAAGGCCGATACAGGAATCGATTTGAGCGGAGATGCTATGGCTTTGCAGCGACTTCGTGACGAAGCAGAAAAGGCAAAAATCGCCCTTTCAAATCAGACAACCGTAGACATCAACCTTCCATTTATTACCGCTGATGCTACAGGTCCAAAACACTTGCAGAGAAGCCTTTCTCGTGCAGAATTTGAAAAAATGACAGATGACCTCTTCGAGCGCACGAAGGAACCTTGCCGAAAAGCACTTTCTGATGCCGGAATCTCAACAAGCGACATCGATGAAGTTCTCTTGGTCGGTGGTTCTAGCCGAATGCCAAAAGTTCAGGAAATCGTAAAATCAATCTTCGGAAAAGAAGGAAGCCGTGCAGTCAACCCGGATGAAGCTGTCGCAATCGGTGCAGCTGTTCAGGGCGGCGTTCTTCAGGGCGATGTAAAAGACATCCTCCTTCTCGATGTTACTCCTCTTTCTTTGGGTATCGAGACAATGGGCGGTGTCATGACAAAACTTATCTCCCGCAACACGACAATTCCTACAAAGAAGAGTCAGGTCTTCTCAACTGCGGCAGACGGACAGACAGCAGTTTCTATCCATGTCTTGCAGGGTGAGCGCGAAATGGCAAGCCAGAACCGTACTTTGGGCAACTTCGACTTGGTCGGAATTCCGGCCGCTCCACGAGGAGTTCCACAGATTGAAGTTACATTCGACATCGATGCAAACGGTATCGTAAATGTATCTGCAAAAGACTTGGGAACTGGAAAAGAGCAGCAGATCCGAATCACTTCTTCAAGTGGATTGAGCGATGCTGAAATCGAGCGAATGGTAAAGGATGCAGAGGCAAACGCTGAGGCTGACAAAAAACAGCGTGAAGCTATCGATGTCAAGAATGAGGCAGACAGCCTTGTTTACCAGACAGAAAAGAGCATGAAAGAGCTTGGCGACAAAGTTAAGGATGCCGACAAGCAGGCAATTGATGACGCTTTGGCAGCCCTCAAAAAAGCTCTCGAAGGCGGAAACACTGAGGACATCAAGGCAAAAACAGAGGCTCTCAAAAACGCTTCTTACAAGATTGCCGAGGAAGTCTACAAACAGCAGGGTGCTGCTGGCGCACAGCCTGGTGCCGAAGGCGCACAGGGAGCCGATGCAGGAGCAAATGCCGGAAACGCTGACAATGCCAATGGCGGAAGTAAATTCGACAAGGGCAGTGCCGACGACGTAGAGTACGAGGTACACTAATAAGAATCTATGAAGACTTTTGGGCAGTTTTCATAATGACAGGAAATTGCTCAAAAAAAATTGATCTGTGGGACGCAGGAAAAAATTAAGGGGGCCCCCGTGAGGGGAGTTACCTTGATTTTTTCCGTCGCTGGGACCCGCAGGGCAATTTTTTAAACAGTTAATTTTTTGAAGACGGAACAAAATCATGGCTGGAAAAAGAGATTATTACGAGGTTTTAGGAATTCAAAAGGGTGCGTCTGCAGATGAAATCAAAAAGGCGTACCGAAAGCTTGCCGTAAAATATCACCCTGACCGAAACCCGGGGGATAAAGCAGCGGAAGAAAAATTCAAGGAAGCGACCGAAGCTTACGAAATTCTCTCTGATGACCAGAAACGCCAGATTTATGACCAGTATGGCTTTGCGGGACTCGACGGAATGGGCGGTGGCGGAGGAAAAGTTTAAGGAAGCTACCGAGGCTTACGAAGTTCTTTCTGATGACCAG
>JAFUHS010000059.1 GCA_017468745.1 Treponema sp.
CGAGCTCTACCGAATCAAACCGGAGCTTATCGAAAAGTATTATCCGAAAAGTGAGGAGTAAAATTCCTCACAGAGGGCACAGAGTTCACAGAGAATATGAATAAGGAAAAACTTGAATTATACCTTTTTTGTAGTTTCTGCCTAAAATCCTCTGTGTACTCCAAAGCTCTGTGAGGAATTTAAGAGTATTATGGCAAAACTGAACATTGCACCTACTAAATCTAATCTTCTCGCTATAAAAGAACAGCTTTCCGTGGCTGAGGATGGCTATGACCTCTTGGAGCAGAAACGGGAAATCCTCGTTATGGAGCTTATGCACATGGTGGAGAAGGTTAAGCTTTTGGAGCGTGAGCTGGACAAGGCTGTTTCCAGCGCCTATCCCGCCCTTAAAAACATGCTCATGACCGTGGGCGGCGACCAGACCGAGCGAATCGCAAAATCCGTGCATTACGAATACGACATAAAAGAAAAATCCGTGGTGGCTGGCGGCATGTCCTTCAATTCGGTGGAAGTCCAGCTTCCCAAGCAGCAGCTTTTTTATTCATTCATGGGAACCTACGCTGATTCCGATAAAGTAATGACAGAGTTTTTCAAATTGCTTTCTCTCCTTACGGAGATGGCCTCAATCAGGACGATTGCCTGGCGGCTTGCCACCGAGGTCAAAAAGACGCAGCGGCGGGTAAACGCTTTGGATAAGATGATTATCCCCCAGAACCGGGAGACGAAAACTTACATCGAGAGCGTCCTGGAAGAGAGGGAAAGGGAGAACACTTTCGTCTTGAAGAGTTTGAAAAACAGGAAGTCAAGTTAGCGCTAGGGATTGGAGTGCCGCCGAAGGCGTTCGGTAGCAATGGGATTGCCGTGTCAGGCACGGCAATGACAGTGCGGACGAATGAAGCGTTAGCGGAAGCACGGAAAGCCCGACGGCGAAGCCGGAGCGCCCAAAAACGGAGCAAAAAATGATAAAACCCTTGATTCAAAAAGTTGTGGTTGCAGTGAACGGCTCGGAGCAGTCGATTCATGCGGCGATGTACGGAATTCTTCTCTCCAAACAGTACAAATGTGAGTTAAAGGCGATTTATGTCGTGGACACTTCCACCCTCAGACAGCTGACTATGAGCAGGATTTTTCTTGAAGAAGAAAGCAGAAATTATGAGAAGAGGCTTTGTGATGACGGAAGCCGGTATCTTTCTTATCTTGAAAAACTTGCAAAAGAAAAAGGCGTGAAAATTGAAACCGAACTTAAGAAAGGCGCAATCTGGTCAGAGCTTATAAAGGCTGCGGAGGATTTCGGGGCAAACCTGATTCTTCTGGGCGGAAAAGAGCATCCGAATGACACGGCCCGAAATTCTGTCCGCCACGATAAAATTTCTGCCACGAATTCGGAGATTATCGGAAGTGCCAGCTGTAATGTCCTTGTGGTGCGTGAGCCTGACATCGAAAAACTGTTTAAGATTGCGTAAAAACACAAAATTATCCAAAAAATCATTTATTTTGAAAAATTCAGTTGACAGAAGCTTTCTTTGCTGTATACTGTAACTAATTTTATGAAAGCAGTTTCAAAGCAGAGCACAATTTATGATGTCGCGCGGCTGGCGGGGGTCAGCTCGGCGACAGTTTCTCGTTTTTTGAATGAACCTGATAGGGTAACGCCAGACAAGCGGGAGCGAATTCGTTCTGCGGTTAAGGAATTGAATTTCGTTCCAAAGGCAGAGGCTGTGGCGAAAGCCCGTCGTTCATACAAGAGAATCGGTGTCGTCGCGCCGTTTTTTACACAACCTTCATTTATGGAGCGTCTCCGGGGCATCGAGTCTCTTTTGAGCCGTGAACATTACGAGCTTATTCTCTATGCAATTGATACTGAAGAAGAATTGGAAAATTATATTCAGATGCTGATTAACACTCAGCGCGTTGACGGTTTGATTTTTCTCTGTCTTTGTCTTGGTGAAGAAATGCTTTCTCTTTTGGATTCCGCTCCTTTTCCTGTCTGCTTTGTTGAGTCAGAGTATGAGAATTTTGATTGCGTTGTTGTTCAGAATTTGCAGGGGGGGCAGAAGGCGGCAGAATATCTTTATAAAAAGGGCTGCCGTAATCCAGGTTTTATTGGCGAGGTTTCCACAAGCACTTTCTCGGTGGCGGCTACAGAGGAGCGTTTTCGGGGTTTTCAGTTCTATTTTGCAAATCAGGGAATCACACTTGCGGAAGACAAGGTTTGGCTGGGTACTTTTTCTGAGAGCAATCGGGAAAAAGAAATCAGCCGTTTTTTGGAACAGGGAAACTTGCCGGACGGGGTTTTCTGTTCCAGCGATGTGCTTGCGGCATCTTTGATTCGTATTGCTGAAAAAAAAAGAATTTCGGTTCCTGAAAAAATTAAGGTCATCGGTTTTGACAATATTGACATCGCCGATTATCTTGGGCTTACTTCGGTGAGCCAGAATCTTGAGGAGTCCGGCATTATGGCTGCCCGCCTTGTGCTGGACAGAATCGCTGACAAAGAGCGGGGAATCACAACGATGAAAGTTCCGCTCAGAATCATTGAAAGGGAAACTTGCGGCGAATGACCGCATGAAGTTTTTAAGGAGGATACATGAAAAAAACTTCTATTGGATTTGCACTAGTGGGATTCGCCGCAGTGCTTTTGTTGAACACGGCTTGTCTTGAAAAAAAACAGGCGGCAAAGGCTGATGACGGAACTGTCCGTATTGAAGGTGCAATGCGTGGGGAAGAGGAAGCGCGTTTTCAGGAAATAGTGCGTATTTTCAATGAGAAAAATCCTCAGTTCCATGTGACTTATGAAGGAAGCCCTGATTTTGAGGTTCAGATTCAGGTTGAGACTCAGGCAAACACGCCACCTGATATTGCGGCTATCGCTCAGCCAGGCACGATGAAACGGTTCGCTGACGCAGGTTATCTCAAGCCTCTTGATGCGGATGTCGTTGCCGCAATCGACGCAAATTATGCTCCAGTCTGGAAGGAGTTGGGGAGCTATAAGGGGCAGGTTTATGGTCTTTTCCATCGCGTGAATGCCAAAAGTTTTGTCTGGTACAACAAAAAGGAATGGGCTAAACGGGGGTATGAGATTCCTAAAACATGGGATGAACTTCGCTCCCTTGAAGAAAAAATGGTCGCTGACGGAGTGACTCCCTGGGCTGTAGGCTTTGAGTCTGCCGCCGCTACCGGCTGGCCTGGAACAGACTGGCTTGAGGATATGATGCTCCGAACGGCTGGTCCTGACATGTATGACAAATGGGTGAGCCATGAGATAAAATTCAATGACCCGGCCGTTTTGAATGCCTTGCAATATTGCGGCGAAGTCTTTTTGAACGATAAATATGTCTATGGCGGCACTGCGAATATCGTTTCCTTGAACTATGGAGACAGTATAAAACTGCTCTTCGAGAATCCACCTAAGGCTATGATGAACAGACAGGGTAACTTCATCACGAATTTCATGCAGCAGGAAATTCAGGATAATCTTGAGGAAAATGTGGGCGTATTTGCTCTTCCGGGTGTTGATGAAAAATGGGGAACTCCTGTTCTCGGTGGCGGTGATGAGTTCGTTGCCTTCACGGATAAACCGGGTGTAAAAGAATTTATGGAATTCCTGACTACATGGGAAGCTTGTGCTCCGATGGCAAGAATTGGAGGTTCTCTCTTCCCGCACAAAAATCAGAATTTTGACGACTATGGAAACAGTCTGGAGCGGGAAATCGCTAAAATCCTTGTCAATGCAAGTGTATTCCGGTTTGACGGTTCTGATCTTATGCCTACGGAAGTTGGTTCTGGCTCATTCTGGACAGGCATGGTCAACTATGTGACAGGTGCGGAAGATGCAGAAACTTGTCTTAAAGTAATCGATGAGACCTGGCCTCAGTAATGTGAAAATTCCTCACAGAGCTTTTGAGGACACAGAGATTTTTTCGTAATACGAAGTTTTATACCACAAACATGTTCTTTTTTACACGATGTATTTGAGGTGTGAAACTCTGTATGTCAAAAATTCCTCTGTGTTCTCTGTGCCCTCTGTGAGAAATTTAAATCAAGGAGA
>JAFUHS010000060.1 GCA_017468745.1 Treponema sp.
AGCCATGACGGAATCGTCACATTCTTCAGCCAAGCTATTTCAATTTTATTTGGTCACTTCTCATTCTCTTCTCCATCTACTGCATTTGCACTCGCTTCTATCATCTGTGTAACGACATGGTTGAGCTGGGCAGCGTTTTTGGAAGGGACAGACTGAATGATGCGAAGAAGCTGTTCTGTGTTAGCGACATCGGTTTTATATCGTTTTCCGTCAGCAGCCTTCAATTTCAGTTGCTTACAATTTGTAAGCAACTGACTGGCTCCTTCCTGGGCAAGTCTTTTCTTAAGAACAGCCCAATAAGTACTGGCCCGTCTTGCATCCGGCTGGTCAGTCAGCGCCCCAACTACATCAACAACAGAAAAATACCATTCCTCTTCTGTTTCATTCCATGCCGTGCGAATTGGCTGGTCTTCAAATAACTGCAAGTTTTCTACATCAGACATTATGCCTTTCTCGCCGCACTTACTACTTTAAGATTTTATCAACTTGCAAAAAATCTTAAAGTAGTATTTTAAGATTTTGTTGACTTGCGTAAAATCTTAAAGTATAATCAAAACAGGCAAATTTCTGTAAGGCTGATGATCTGCGGCAGGCAGCATCGGCAGGCGTACTACATGAATTGGAGAGCATGACATGATTCGCAGAGAGCATTATCTGGCGCAAATCAGGCCGTTTTATGAAAGCGATCTGATTAAAATTATTACCGGGATCCGCCGTTGCGGAAAGTCGATTATTCTGAACCAGGTCAGGGAAGAATTAGAGGCGCGGCATAAGAAATGCCTGCTCCTGGATTTTGAGTTGCGCCCGGTCCGGAGTAAGATACCGGATGCGGATGCGCTCATTTCGTATGTTACAGAACATTTGGGCGAAGAAAAGCTGTATGTTTTTTTAGACGAAGTGCAGAATGTACAGGACTGGCATGAGGCTTGCAGGACACTGCGGCTGTCAAACTGTTCCCTGTTCATTACCGGCAGCAACTCAAAGCTGCTTTCCAGAGAATTTACCAAAGAATTATCCGGCCGTTATGTCTCTTTCCGGATCAGACCTTTTGTCTACAGGGAAGCCAGACAATTTGCGGAGCAGTTAGGACGGCCTTTTGAAATTGCAGATTACCTGATTTGGGGAGGGTTTCCCGCTGCGCTGGAACAGCCGGATGAAGCTGCCAGGAAACGGTATCTGAACGACTTGAACAACACGATCATTTATAATGATCTGGAGAATCGCTACAAAATACGAAAACGGGATGTTTTTGAACGGGTTGTTGATTTTGTGCTCATTTCCAACGCCAGGATTTTCAGCGCCAAATCCGTTGCAGATTACATGAAAGGCCAGAATGTCGAGGTATCCGTTCCCACGGTCATTAAGTATCTTGGTTATCTGAAAGAAGCCTATGTGATTGAAGATGTGCCGTTGTATTCGCCGAAAGCCAAAGCAAAGCTCAATTACTATTATAAACTGTATAATGAAGATGTATCGTTGAACAGCATCAGGCTTACAGGAAACCGCTATGATCTGACCCACAACCTTGAGAATATCGTTCTGAACGAGCTGATTTATAGGGGATATGAGGTTTCTGTTTACAGCAATAAAGGCAGAGAAGTGGACTTTCGCGCTGTCAGGGACGGCAAAATCTTTTTAGTACAAGTTGCTTACAGTGTTGCCGAGGACAAAGCATATGAACGGGAATTCTCAGCTTTTTCCGGCATTGACAATACCATGAAGAAAATCATTATTACAAACGATGATGTTGATTACTCCACAAGCACCGTTTATCATTATAAGCTGAAAGACTTCCTTCAGATGGACGAATTGTGATGGCGGTGCTATAAAACTCTAATATTTGTAAATTGCAATAAAAAACAGCGTCACCCTTGTTAATATCAAGTGGTGACGCTATTTTTCATGGTTATCGTTAATATGAAGAAGTATTTCCAATAGATTATTCTTATTCTGTTGTCTACATCTCTCCGTACTTACGGAACCGCTGATTAATTCGTCTGCACGCTCGCCGGTTCTTTTCGTGAATGACTGCGTCACTGTCTCTAGACGCAGCCCTGCTGCGCCTTCGAGCCATTTCCTTGTCATTCGCAAAAAGCTCTCGGCCATCG
>JAFUHS010000061.1 GCA_017468745.1 Treponema sp.
ACTCCGCAACATTCCGCTAGTGTTTTTGTGATTGTTGTTATCGTATTTTCACTATTTAATGAAATATCTGCGGGCATTTTATGACTCCGATGAATAAAAGTTTCTTGTTTTCCGATATTCTACCACCGAAAATTTTTTTTGTAGTGAGTAATTCTTCATAAAAATCAGTGAAAAATTCACAGAAATCTTGTGAAAAGTGTATTTTAATCGATGTTTATAGCCAATTTGATTGATTTATGGCTAGATATGTGCTAAAATCAATTTGAGACAAGGGGGTGCTTATGTGCAGGGCGACGATTTATGAGGCCAGGAACAATTTTTCGGCTCTGGTCAAAAAGGCCGAGGGCGGTGAGCCAGTGGAGCTTACGCGGCATGACAAACCGGTGGCTGTAATTATCAGCTACGAGGAATACGAAAAGCGTGGCAAAAAGAAGAGTTTTTTTGAGCGGTGGGAAGAAACTCGCAAAAAATATGCGGATGTTTTTTCTGACCCGACTTTTGAAGGAATTCCGATTCCAGAAGATGAATATCCGGATGAAGCTTATGAAAAAAGAATCAGAGAAATGTGGGGGTAAAAATGGGAAATGTTTACTTGCTTGATACTAACGTAATTTCAGAATTTGCAAAATCAATGCCTAATCAGCATACTTTGGAAATGATAAAAGAGCATGAAGATATGTGTGCGATTTGCTCAACGGTTTGGGAAGAAGCGGTTTATGGTTATGAGACAATGCCGGAAGGTAAGCGAAAAAATGCTGTTTTGGATACAATACTAGATATAAAAGAATCTTACGACATTTTGCCTTACGATGACTTTGCCGCCAAAATCTGTGGTGAAATCCGGTCAAAGTGTAAAAAAGCAGGAAAGCCGGCTCCATTTTATGACAGCCAGATTGCCGCCACAGCGATTGCAAACGGCATGGTTTTAATCACCCATAACACCGAAGACTTCGCCGCCCTCTGCGAAAACTCCATGCTAAAAGTAGAAGACTGGTGGGGGTAAAAAAAATACCCGCAAGACAAAACTTGCGGGTTCACGTTGTTAGATTAACCTGATTACGGATTAACAGTTGTTTTGTAAGCTGTGGTGAGTTTTCCGTCTGCGTCTTTTACAAGCTCAACGATAACTGCTCCCTTAACAGGATTGTGTTTTTCGTTGAAAGTGAGGTGACCTGTTACATAGTCTCCGTCTGTTGCTTCGAGGGCAGAGCGAACTGCTTCTGAATCAGAGTTTCCTGATTTTACGATTGCATCTTTAAGCATGTAAACTGAGTCATATCCCAGGGCAGCGAAGGCTGTCGGTGTAAGGCTGTATTTTTCTTTGTAGTTCTTTACGAAATTCTGAACTTTTTCTTCGGTTGAGTCAGCGGCATAGTGATTTGAGTAGAATCCTCCCAAAACTTCATCACCGGCATTTTCTGTGAGTCCGTCCCAGCCGTCAGCGCCAACGATTGGAGCTTCGATTCCCTGAGCGCGGAGCTGTTTTACGATGAGAGCTACGGTTGAGTAGTAATCCGGGAGATAAACTACATCAGGATTAGCGTTTTTGATTTTTGTAAGCTGAGCGTTGAAGTCCTTGTCGCCTGTAGAATATGTTTCCAGAGAAACGATAGAGCCACCGTTTGCCTCGAATGAAGCCTTGAAATTATCGGTAAGACCGACTGAATAGTCATTTGAAATGTCGTAGAGAATTGCCGCCTTTTTTGCTCCCAATGTCTCAGCGGCGAATTTTCCGCCTACAGTTCCCTGGAAGGGGTCATCGTAGCATGTACGGAAGATATAGTTTCCTGCGTCTGTAAGAGTCGGAGCTGTCGCAGCCGGGGCAATCTGAACGATTTTCTGAGCCTGAGCGAGAGGAGTGATTGCGATTGCGCATCCAGAAGTGAGTGAACCGATGATGAATTTAACGCCGTCTTTTGTGACGAGTTTTTTGTAAGCAGAAACTGATTTTTCTGCGGCACCTTCATCGTCTTCGGCGATGAGCTCAATCTGCTGACCGTTGATTCCGCCGGCGGCGTTGATTTCGTTTACGGCGAGTTCGATTCCGTTTTTGCAGTCGCCGCCGTAGACCGCGTAATTTCCTGTGAGCGGTCCGATTGAACCGATTTTGATAGTAGAACTCTTTGAGTTACATCCAACAAGAGCCAATGCGGCAGCAGAAATAGCCGCCATGACTTTTACCATTTTCATTTTAGTGCCTCCACACATCTTATGTAATATTTTCCACAAGTGTAATGAAAGCAGCCGGCTTTGTCGATAACTAAATCTTTTTCCATTCAGAGACGACAAAAACACCGTCTTTAAGTGTATTCACGCCTTTTTTTTTGAGATTTGTCAATTTCGCCGGTAAGCTCCAGCATGTAGCCCTGGGCGTCGGTTATGTCTTTGAGGGAAAAAGCGGAGTTTTCTTCTATTTGAATAGTGTAAATAAAACCGTCTACTGTCTCAAAGCCGGGAAATTCAAAAGGAACATTTCCGTAGTATTTTACATGACCGACGATTGTCTGGGGGGCACGGCCGCCGAAGGCAAAGAGAGAGCCGCCGGCAAACAGAAAGGCAAAAGCGATAAAAAGTGATTTGATTGAAATTCTCATACTTTCCTCTATTCGATTATGATGTATGTTCTTTGAGCGTCGTCAATATTGCTTCTGTTGAAGTTGAGCGTTATTGTGGACGAAGTCGTAGTTCCGACCTTTGAAAGGCTGAAACCGTAGGGCCTCAAATCTTTCTGGGCGTTATAGCCGAAATAGACAGGGCCTGCAAAAGAATAGTATGAGGAAATATCAGCCGTCGGATTATTTTTTTTGAAAGTGCTGTATGAGTCCGGCAGCAGACTTTTTAAATCCCGGAGATTAACTGCATCAAGGGGGTAATAATAATTGTTCTCTTCAAAATCTGACTTATCAAGGGCGATGTTGAATCCATACTTTTCTTTGTTGACCAGACAGGCAGCCGTGTATTTTTTGAGCATTTCTTCGATTGAGCAGCCGGAAGCGGCTGTAATCGAGTCGATGTCCACATAATTATTGGTGGCAATTTTATTGATGAAAGAAAGCCCACCGTAATTTCTTGCAGCCCAGGCACCGAAGGCATAATTATTGGCGTAAGAATAGTAGACATCATAAGTTCCGCTTGTTTTATATTCCAGGCCGGTATCATAATAATGGCGGCAGAACATGGGAAAACGGTGGAAGGGTGAGTCATCATCGGTGAAGTCAGAATTGGCTTCCTCAAGATAGTTTTTCATGATGTCTTCGCAGAGCATGGACTTCATCTCGTTGTACCAGGTGGAAGACTGCAAGGGCGAGCGTGTATTCTTTTCAAACGAAGCCATTGTTTTCACGCCGAAATCCACCATGTGCTGGAATTCGTGAGCCAGCGTTGAGTAGACCATAGCCGTTTCGTTGGCTGTATAATAAGCGTCGATGTAGAAGTATTTTCCTGCATTTGAATATGCGGCATCCTCGTGATTATATTGGTAATAATAGTCCTTTGAATAAAAGTAGCCTACGGTTCCGCCATTACTTGATGAAGTAGAGCTGTAATCATTTCCGATGTCGTAAACAACGATATTGACCTTTGTGCCGGTATCGCTCCAATTGCTCATTTCAGAAATGAATCTTGCCTGATAAATGATTTTGTCGGATTCCTGCCCGAAAATTTTGCGAACCATCGGGTAGATTTTATCGAAATTATCCGCGATGCTTTGAGCGATTTCAGAATTGATTTTCTGCCCGCCTTTCCCATCGCTTGATTTGCTGACAGAGCCGCTTGTCCAATATTTACTGTTTCCAAAAAAATCCCTGTCATCGATGACCCAGACATAGCAGTAAGTGCCGCTTGCACGGAGAGTGGCTTTTTTTGGGGCAAAAGCTGACATGTCGGAATTTGTGTCGACATAGATATTTTTTGTCGTTGAATTGACGACTGGAGAAATTTGTGCGACCGACCGCAGGGCTTCCGAGGGGAGAAGGGAGCGGCTTTCAGAAAGTGAAAGGGCGGGGAGAGAAGCATTGAGCCTGAGGCTTACGCAGGGTTCAAAGCCTTCGTTATGAAAAATCCAGGGAATCCAGCCGGTGCCGCCGCTGTCACTTGAAGAAGTGCTGACATTACCGCTGGAAGTCGTAAGACCGGATACAGAGCTTACATAGCGGGTATAGGAAGAAGAGATGACATTTTCGCTGGGGTTTGTCTTTGTCATCCAGACAGTTTTTCCAGAAGAAAGACCTGAAATTGTGAGTGAAGCCGTTGCGGGTGAAACCTCAATGATATTTGGTGAAACAGAAGAGCTGTAACTTGCGCTTTCAGTTACGCTCGCGCTGACTAAGTTTCCACTTTGACTGTATGAGTTTAATGAATTGCTGCTATCTAATAATGTGAATTCGCAGGCGGTAAATCCCCAAATAGCGAGAAAGGCTGATGCAAGAAGAAATTTTTTCATAAGGACTCCATGCGTGAGGGGCTGTAAGAGCGCGCAGCGTTGCATAGTGAGCATGGCGAACGACGCAATGAAGTGCGAGAGCACGGAACTCTGAAAGACCCGACCCGTAAGGGACACGCCCTTTAATTATACTTCATTTTTAAGAGGAAATCATGTATATTTTAAGAAATTATGAATATTTGCCTTTTTACCCATGAAGAAATCAAGGCTCCGCTAGCAAAAAAAGACGAACGGGCCCAGCATATCGTGAAAATCCTTCATAAAAAAGAAGGAGACACTTTTGACGCGGGCATTATCGGCGGAGCGGCCGGAATTGCCACGATTACAGGAATTTCTCCTGACGGCGAGATTTCATTTTCATTTGAGCCTAAGTCTGCGGGGAAAAAACTCTACCCCCTCACCCTGATTATCGGCTTTCCCAGACCAATTCAGCTCAGGCGGCTTCTGCGGGATGTGTCCGGGCTTGGCGTTCAGCGAGTGATTCTCTGCGGCACCGATTTGACCGAAAAATCTTATCTGAATTCCAATGTGGTCTCTGACGGAAGCGCCTGGCAGATGCTTTTGGACGGAACGGCTCAGGCGGCCAGTACCCATGTTCCCCTTCTTGAAGTTGCGGAATCGCTGGACGAGGTTATGAAAACCACAGCTTCAGAAAGGTTTTCTAAAATTGCCTTAGATAATAGAAGAAGTTCATCTTCTCTGCATGAATTTTTGGAGCATGAGTCTGCTCACTCAGTGCTGGCGGCCATCGGAAGCGAGAGGGGCTGGACTGACCGGGAGCGAGATTTGCTTGAAAGCTCAGGTTTTTCTCTCTGCTCCATGGGCAGCCGCATTCTAAGAACAGAAACGGCAGCCACAGTGGCAAGTTCCATAATCCTCGATTCAATGGGATATCTGGGATAATAATCAAATGGTGAATACAGAATACAACCTGATGCAAAAACGATTGGAGTCGAGGTTGCGGCACAAACTCGACTGAGCTTTGCTCACTGCAATGTTTGATGACGCGTTCTCGACGGGAAATCGTTTTTATTTATCAAGCTGATTTTCTGTACTCGACATTTGAGCTTGTGCTTCTGCCTCTGCTTCCCTGCGGGCAATTTTTCGCTGATTGAGCAGGGCTGTAATCAAAGAAATAATTGCAAGTCCGAAGAAGATTAAGCAGATTGGCCGTGTGAAAATCATTGAAAATCTGCCGTCTACAATCTGCATGTAACGGCGGATACTTGATTCGCACAAAGGTCCCAAAATCAGTGCCAGCAGAATCGGTGAGAGCGGGAAGCCGTACTTTTGCAAGAGGTAGCCCAAAACGCCCATAACGATGGCGAAGTAAACATCGAACATGCTCTGATTGATGGCATAGGCACCGACCAGGGAAAGCACGAGAATACAGGGAATGAGGAAGTATCGCTCTACGGAAATGACTTTTGAGAAGAGATTTACGCCCAGCATACCCACCACCAAGAAGGCAAGATTTGCCGCAAGCAAGGCTCCGAAAACAGCATAAACAACATCCAGATGCTCAACATACATCATAGGACCTGGCTGGAAACCGTGCATGATGAAGGCTCCCATTAAGACCGCCGTGTTTGAGTCACCCGGAACGCCAAGAGAAAGCATTGGAATCATGGCTCCGCCGGAACAGCCGTTGTTTGCAGACTCAGCCGCAGCAATTCCTTCCGGGGCACCTTTTCCAAACATTTCAGGATGCTTTGAAGAGCGTTTTGCCTCGCTGTAGGAAACGAAAGCCGCAATGTCACCGCCAGCTCCAGGAATTGAACCGATAAATGTACCGATTAGACCGCCCTTGAAAATGTGGGGCAGGATTGTTTTTGCATCGCTTTTGCTTGGAATGATATTTTTGACAACGGAAACCAGATAGTTGATGACCGGATTTCCGCCTTCTTTTTTTTGACTTTGGGCAATACTGGTCTTGCCTGTGAGCATGTGCTCAAAATTCGCGATACCTTCACTGACAGCGAAGAGGCCGATAAGAGCCGGAATGAAAGGAATGCCGTCGTAAAGACCTCGAAGCTTGAAGAAGCGCAGGTAGGCACAGGTTTTGTCCATGCCGATTGTGGCAAGAAGAAGACCAAGGACAGCAGTGATTAAGCCTTTGACCAAATCTTTTCCGGAAATGGAAACGATGACAGAAAGACCGAAAACTGCAAGGGCGAAAAACTCTGCCGGGCCGAATTTCAAAGCCATTCGTGAAATGGTGGGAGAGAGGAAGGTCATAATCAGAGCACCGATGATGCCGCCGGCGAATGATGAGAAGAGCGAGATTGTGAGTGCCCTGCCTGCCTGTCCTTTTTGACCCATGGGGTAGCCGTCCAATACGGTAGCGGCGGCACTTGGAGTTCCAGGCGTATGAATGAGAATTGCCGCGATTGAGCCGCCGTACATACCGCCACAGAAAATCCCTAAAAGCATGGCAACGCCAGGAATGAATTCCAGACCATAAGTGAATGGAACCAGAAGAGCGATTCCCATGGTTGCGGTGAGACCTGGAATCGAGCCGATTAAAATGCCGCCAGCCGCACCGATGAGAGTGTATAAAAGTGTCAGAGGCGAAAAGACCTGACCGAAGCTTGAAGCTATTAAACTTAAATCCATCTTTTTCCTCCATTACATAAAGTTTTCGATAAATCCGAGGGGCATTTCGATTCCAAGAAGAAATTTAAATGCACAGAAGATGACGGCCGTCGCTGCAAAAGAGACGATGACCATCATTTTATAGTTGCGTTTGCCAAGAATAAAAATCATGGCGAAAAGTGCAAATGGAGTTGCGATTAAAAAGCCCACAACATTCCACAAAAGGGCATAAACGACAATCAAAACTAGGGAAAGGACGGCCTTCTGCATATCCTTGTTGAAAAGGGAGAGGGTAGGGGCTTCATCCTTGTTACGCTGATTTGTCTTGAGGTTCGTCAGAAGAAGGGCAAGACAGCATATAAATAGAAGTAATGCCAGCGCCCGAGGGAAAAATTCAGGTCCGACAGGAACATTCTTGAATTTTTTAAATGTAAATGTATAGCCAAAGGCGGATGCTGAAAGAATCATACCTATAATGGCTGAAATGATATTTGCTTTTTTCACTATTATACCACCGAAAAAAAGAGCAGGGAGTTTTACCCCTGCTCTAATGAAGACGAATAAAACTAGTCTACCAAGTGAATGGCTTTCATGGTTTTAGTAACAGCCTCAAAGTTGTCTTTAAGGAAGGCCGCATATTCCTCCGGATTCTGATAAGCCAGAGTGAGGTTGAGGCTCTCGGCGGTTTTAATGAAATCAGGGTCGTTTTCGGCCTTGGTGAATGCGTCGAGAAGTTTTGCCTTGATTGCAGGGTCAACTCCCTTTGGAAGTGCAAGACCACGCCATGTAGCATAGTTGATGTCGAATCCCTGTTCTTTGAAAGTCTGGATGTCAGGGTATGCTGCAGGACGCTCATCGGCCATGATACCGAGAACTTTTACATTGCCGGCATCCAGCTGAGATTTAACTTCTGCGAGAGAAACTGTTACTGCCTGAATGTGTCCGCCTGCAACAGCTGTAACGGCACCAGCGGCTCCTTCAAAAGGAATGTGTTTTACATCGATGCCTGTTGAGTCTGCAAGAAGACCTGCACCAATGTGCCATACTGAACCTGGAGCAGAGTTACCGATTGAAACTTCACCAGGATGAGCCTTACAGTATTCGACGAATTCTGCGACTGAGTTGTACGGAGCATCCGCTTTTACTGTGAGAGTTGCCGCATCTGCATTGACACGGATAAGCGGGTCGTAGTCAGCGTAGGTGAAGTCAATAAGCCCCTGCTGTGGCAGAGAGTTCAACTCAAAAGTAATCATGCCGACTGTGTAGCCGTCCGGCTTTGCATCTTTGATTGCCGCATGACCGATAGCACCCGCTCCACCGGTTTTATTTTCGACAGTGATTGTAGTTCCAAGATATTTTTCTGCAGTTGTACAGAGAGCGCGAAGAACGGCATCAGTGCCGCCACCAGCACCCCACGGGCAAATCATTGTCACACCTTTTTTGGGGAATGAGCTTCCTGCATCTTTCTGTTTGCATGAAGTCATAAGACCAAGACCGGCTGCTATACACAAAGCAGCAGTTAATAACTTTTTCATCTAGATTATCCTCCTTACATCTATAGAAAAGCAAAATATGCTTTAAATTATCCAACACGACTTTTCCATTGTCAAGGAAAAAGTCTTTTCCTCTTGCCTGTATTTAAAGAGGGTGGTATTTTTTACGCATGAAATTCTTGTCAGAAAAATTAGGCGTTGCCCCGGAAAAACAGCGTCTCATTCTTGTCGCTTATTTTGTTTTCTTCGTCACAGGTATGACCAGCACCATTCTCGGTACAATTATTCCGAATCTTAGGGATGCATACGGATTAAATTATCTCGTTTCAGGAAGTCTTTTTACTTTGCATCAGGCAGGAAATCTCTGCGCCGTCATCCTTGCGGGATTTTTGCCTTATTTAATAGGTAGAAAAAAATCTGTATTGATTTTATATTCAGCGCTTGCAATCGGAACAATTCTAATCACCGCTTCGGGCTTTCCGATTCTTCTAATGACCGCCTATGCTTTTACGGGTGTCGGACGGGGAACTACCAGCAATATCACCAATGTAATCGTCTCAGAAAGCTCAGAAAATAAGGGAGCGGGGCTTAATCTTCTCCATGCCATTTTTGCTTTCGGTGCCTTGGTCTCCCCCTTTATCCTTTTGCTGGCTTCTTCCTTTTCGGCTTCTCAGGGCTGGCGTATTACCCTCTGGATTTTAGCCCTCTGCATGATTGTTTCTTTCTTTTTGTTTGCCACTTCTTCTCTTAATAATAAGCCTGAGCCAAGGTCTTCTGCCGTAGAAAAAAAGACCCCTTCTTCAGAAATGTCTTCTCAGTCTGAGGCAGAGGCTCTTTCGGGAATTCCTTTCTATAAATCTTTTGATTATTGGCTTAATGTATCGATTTTGCTTTTCTATCTTTGCGGTGAGTCAGGCAATATGGGCTGGCTGGTCACTTATTTCAAGGACACTGGACTCATGGGGCAGACTTTCGCCCAAATGACTTCTTCAATCATGTGGATAATGATTATGGCAGGCCGTCTTCTCGCGGCGGCAATTTCAGGAAAGGTAAATAAGAGCCTTATGATTCTGGTTCTGGCTTTTTTGAATACCGCTTTCTTTATCCTTATGATTTCAACAAGGTCAATGCCCCTCATCATAACTGGTCTTTTGGGAACGGGATTTTCCATGTCTGGAATTTACCCCACGACACTTTCCACGATGAAAAGAGAGTATAATTCTTCTCCACTTTCCACTGGTTTTGCCATCGGAATCGCCCTGGTGGGAGGAATTACCATGCCTGTAACCGTCGGTGCAATCGCAGAAAAAGTGACATCATCGGCCCTGGCCCAGGGACTTTCCTCTGCAGCTGCGGAAAAGGCCGGCGTTTCTTCAGGAATCAGTGCAATCGCCGTCGCCCTTTCGATTATGCTTATTTTGACATTGATAAAATTTATTCGGGAAAGGAAGTCCGCCTGAGCGGAAGCGACAATATAAAGGCAAGCAATATATTGACGAAAAGGAATTCCTTCAATAAAATGAATTCCACATTTGCAAGTGCCTGTAATGGTCAATTAACTCATAGCGAACGGCACTGCCTTGCAGGGCAAAATCGCACCTCGTGCGATTTTAGTGAGTCTCGTCAAAATCTATGATTTTGGCGTGGTAGAGTGTGCAGTTTGCGATTATTGTGTGTTTTTAATGGTCGATTAGCTCAGTGGTAGAGCGCTACCTTCACACGGTAGATGTCACTAGTTCAATCCTAGTATCGACCATTAAAAACATTCTATTCAGGCAAATCTGCTTTCACACGGTAGAAGTCACTGGTTCGAACCCAGTATTGACCACCAAAAATATTTGCGCTTCCGCGGTTCGAGCACAGCTCTCACCGAGACTCGCTCAAAAGTCGCCTCACGACTTTTGCCGGCTTCGCCGTCGCTCCCTAAGTATTGACCATTACGGGCATTTTTCTTTTTTTACAAATTCTATTTAAAAACAAAAGACCGCCCTCGTTTGAGAGCGGTCTTCGCTGTTTTTAGGCAGCTATTTGGCTTATCGGAGCAAGCTCAAGACTGACTGTGACTGCTGGTTTGCCTGAGCAATCATAGCTGTTCCTGCCTGCTGGAGGACCTGGTTCTTTGTGAAGTCTACCATTTCCTTTGCCATATCTGTATCGCGGATTCGTGACTCAGATGCCTGGAGGTTTTCAGCACCGATGTCGAGTCCGACTACTGTCTTCTCGAGGCGGTTCTGGTAAGCAGCGAGGTCAGCGCGCTGTTTGTTAATCTTTTTGAGGGCTTCGTCCAAAGTTCCGATTGCGCGGTTAGCTTCATCTGGAGTGCCGAGAGTCATAATCTCTTCGTTTCCAACATTGCGGAGTCCGAGAGCGCCAGCTGTCATGGTTCCGATG
>JAFUHS010000062.1 GCA_017468745.1 Treponema sp.
CCCGCCGGGAAGAAGGCATGGGAATAGGTCTGGCCACAGTAATGACAATCGTAAAGGCTCACGGCTGGAAGATAAGCGTAAATTCAGAATTCGGCAAAGGCTCAGAATTCGTGATTGAAATACCGACTGACAAATGAGCAATCAGCAATGCGCATTGACTAATAGGGACGAACGAAGCGATGCCCCGTAAAATTGCTAATTGCTAATCATATCAGCTCTTCCAAAAATCGGTTCAATAAAAGGATTCCCCGCCGGTTCAGGGCATAGATTTTGTCGCCGCCAGGGATTTTTTGTTCGACTGCAAGGCCTTTTTTCTTCCACTGAAAAAAAAGGCCGTCGCTTCTGTCAGAGCCAATCCGCTTTCCGAGAGAGTTTCCGAAGCGTTTTTCAAATTCACTTTCCCTCACCCCGCAAAGCTGTCTGAAGCCCAGCATTAAAAATTCAAACTCCAGCGTTTTTTCATCAATTTTCTCCACACTTCTTTTTAAGAACTCAATTTCACCAATGGAAAAGGACTTGTCCACAGACGCAAGGTAGGCAGGAATCGAAAGAGTGTCAGTCCAGCGAACAGCCTGCCCTTTCTCAAAGTCATAAACAGTTCCGCTGGCTCCTGAGCCGATACCGACATAGCTTTCCTGTCTCCAATAAGCAGAATTATGCCTTGCCTCACAGCCTTTTTTAGCGAAATTCGACACTTCATATTGAAAATAACCCATTTTTTCGAGGATATTTCGCCCTTTCAGCCACATTTTGTCAGCCTTCTCATAAGAAAAGGAAATTTTTCCGTCTTCAATCTTCTTCCAAAGCGGCGTATTTTCCTCGACAGTAAGGGTATAAAGGGAAATATGGTCAATACCAGGGTAGTTTTTCAGAGTCTCAAACTGATTTTCAAAACTTTTCCAGGTGTGATGGGGAAGACCTGCGATAAAGTCCACGGAAAGTCTCCCGCTCCAGTGATTTTTTAGGGTTTCAAGGGCAGTTAAAATGACTTGGACAGAACTTCCCCTGCCAACCGAAGATAAAGCCGCATCATCAAGAGCCTGAATTCCCATGGAAAGCCTGTTGATTCCGGCTTTCTCGCAAGACTTGAGGAATTCCCCGCTCACATCATCGGGATTCATCTCAAAAGTAACTTCTGCATTCTCTGTCACAGGGGCGGCTTTTTTGATTCCAGAAAAAAGAGCGGCAATTTGAGAAGAAGACAAGAGACTGGGAGTGCCTCCTCCAACATAAAGGCTCTCCCACTCAGAGATTTTATAATAATCAGCGTAGATTTTTGCTTCTTTTACCAGGGCTTCGATGTAAGAATCCGACAAGTCGTTGGATTTTCCCCGGCGGTCCTTTTCTCCAATACTAAAGAAGTCACAGTAATCGCACTTTTTCTTACAAAAAGGAATATGGATATAAAGCGAGGCCTTCACGATGATTTAGAGAAATTTAAATTTGTTGAAGGGGAAATAAAGCAGCAGGGCCTTACCGATTATATTTTTATGCTTTACCGGCCCCCACACTCTGGAATCAGAAGCAGAAAGCCGGTCATCTCCCAAGACAAAATATTCGTCATCCGCAAGGGTGATTTGCTTTATGGAAGCTTTCGCACCGAAATCAGAATCCCACAAAGCCGGCGGAACAAGGATTTTCGCGTTGTACTTTGACTCTGTAACCTCAAATTCTGTAAGAAAATGATTTTGTCCGGCAGGTTTTATGAAAACGACATAGCGGTCAATGTAGATAGTATCCCCCGGCATACCGACGACCCGACGGAGCACAGGTCTGGTACCCTCAACGGGCTTCTCTTCAAAAGGCTGCCATTGTCTCACAGAGACGAAAAGAGCCAGGTTCCTTAAAAGGCGTTTTACAGGGCCGATAGAGCCGCCGTCATAATTCTGCATATAAACGACATCACCCCGATCTGGAGAGCGCAACAGAGGACAGATAAACTCGAAGCTTCCAGCCGGAATATCGGGTGACATGGAATCAGACTTATTTGCAACAGGAAAAAGAATGAAATTCATAAACAGAGAGACTAGCAAAAAGAAAAGAAGGATAACTCCCGTTATGCTGAAAATTTTATGATATAACTCTCTGCGAAGCTTATACGAAATTGCATAAATATTTTTTTCCATATCTATAGAATAGCAGATTTTTTGAAACAGTTGCAAGTCAAGATTGTTATGTTTATAATAAGAAGATATGATTGAAAATGTTAAGATTATCGCACAAAACAAAAAGGCTCGCTTCAATTACTCCATCGAAGAATCCTATGAATGCGGACTGGAACTGGAAGGTACTGAAGTAAAATCCGTAAAAGCGGGAAATGTATCCTTCGCAGATTCATTTGCCGAAATTATAAACGGTGAAGTCTGGATGCGAAATTTTCACATTTCCGAATACAAATATTCTTCCGTTTTCAATCATAATCCAGATCGAAAAAAAAGGCTTCTTCTCCATAAAGAAGAAATAAAACGGATTCAGCGTAAGGTTGACGAAAAAGGCTACACTCTCGTTCCGCTGGATTTTTACTTAAAGCATGGTCGGGTCAAACTCACACTCGGGGTCTGCAAGGGCAAAAAGCTCTACGACAAGCGCGAAGCGATAAAGCAGAGGGACTTAGACAGGGATATGGCAAGGGACTTCCGCAAGGATTTATCATAATCCGACGGAATAACATCGGAGACACGATTTGAAGAATCTTAGAGCAAGAGCCGCTGCGGCTCTCCTGACATTCATGATTTTCGCTCCTCTTTCGGCAGTGCATGCCGAGGAACTCCTCGTAGATTATTACGGCGTTGTCTCTGCTTCTTCCGACAGCAACATGCTGAAGATGGCACAGGATGTATTTTTCACACAGCTAAAGTCGATTGACGGCATCACGGTTGATGACAAGCGTCCTGATTTAAGCCGGGCCTCACCAGTCATCCCGAATTTCATCGCGACAAACGCAAAAATTTTCTTTTATGCTGAAATCACCGACAAAAAAAACAGCAACGGTCAGACGGTCTGGAACTGCCGCTTTAACGCGGTGACACAGGAAGACGGCATCACCCATTCCACAAGCGAAAACTACGAGTCCTACTATAAAATTCTTGTAGGCGCAAAAAACGCCATCGAAAAAGTTCTCTCAGATTTAAAATCACCTGCCCCAGAATTCGCAGAGGCGAACAAAGGCAATATAGAGGCAGACTTCAACACAGGTCTGGATATCGAATCTTTAGCGGGAACATGGGCGGGAGAACCATTTGCAGACAAAATTATCATCCTGCGGGGTGGCCGAGGATTCGTCATATTCAAGAACGGAGCCACGATGAACATAAAAATATCAGTCAAAAAGGCAATAATTGAAGGAAAAAGCACAAACCTTGAAATAACTCAAGTCGGAAAGTCAAACGCCTCTTACTTTCCTGAGCTTCCGAGAGAGCAGGCCCTACTATGCGCGGCCTCGGCTTCCCCAATCACATGGAATTTTTCACTTACATCAGCTGACACATTAGAAGGCATAAAAAATACCGTCATCGCAACGAATAACGGCACGGAACAAGGAAGAGTGAACGCAAGCTGGATCAGAAAATAATCAGCAATCAGTAGTTGGGGAAGTGCTGATTGCTGATTTCAACAGAACCTTCTCTCACGACTTTTATATCACCGTTTTCTTCAATGGCTACTATCGTCGAAGGAACTCCGCCCTTTTTATCGCCGTCGTCCACGATCAAATCCACATCTTTCCCGAACTCGTTTTTTATCTGCTGGATGTTATCAAGGATTGGCGAGCCGCTTCGGTTTACACTCGTAGAATAGATTGGCGCGCCACAGAGGGAAATAACCTTCCTCAGCCACTCATCCCCCGGACATCGAAAAGCAGTCGTCTCAAAATTTCCGTCTTTTGCGAAAGTATGCACGATTATTGTAAGCGGTCCCGGCCACTTTCCCAACAAATTATCAGGAATGACATCACGGGTATATTTTTTTATATCTTCAGGATTTGCAATGAGCTGGATAAAATGCTTGCCCTCGTCACGCTGTTTAATCGCGCAAATTTTTTCATAAGTATGATAAGAATAATGTCGTCCATCCACAATCCCCGAAAAACCGTAGACTGTATCAGTGGGGAGAACAACGACTTTTCCTCTTCGTAAATAATCTACTGCTATATTGGCAGATTCTTCATCACACTTGCGGCAAATCATAGACAGGAATCCCCTTTATTTTAACTTTTGTTTTCTTTACAGAGCCTTCCCTTGTCCTTAAATCCTTTACCAAAAGATACAGGTAAGTCACAAAGAACATAAGAAGTCCCGTAAACTTGCAGAACCATTCTGGAAGCGAATAGGGCTCGCTGGATTTTATAGGCGTGCCAGTCTCAAAATGATATTCATCAATTGGATTCAGACCGTTGATTTTTACAACCTTTTCGCCGTCACGGACATACCCCATCTTCCGGGCAAAGCCCGCGATGACATCAGGATCTTTTTCAAGAGCCGTATATTCAAGGGAGAGACTGTCATTTATTTTCTGAATTTCATCAGCACGAGCGCTTAGGATTCTCTTCTGCTCACGAAGCTGACCGTTAGCCCAAATGCCGTCCCTTCCACATGAAAATGAGACAAGAACATACATGGCTGTTCCGGCAAGAGCCGCGACGAGAACCCTGAACATTTTAATCATAGCCCTTTGTATATCGGCCAAAGGAAGAAAATTCTAAAACTTTTTGTAAAAAAATTGGACTTTTCGCCATTAAGTATGATAGAATAAATAGAATATTGTAATTTCCAGAAGATTCATGCCGATACTATATCAAAGGCTTTCTTCGCAAAGGCAAATTCACGGTAAGGGGAACAATATGAGTGATTCAGATAAAACAAACGAACTTGACAATTATGGCGTGTGGGTCAAAAAGCCTCCACGAACTGTTTCATCTGAAATAGAAAATACAGACGGTCTGGCAGATTTTACGCCAGAGGTTATCGACAATTCAGCATTTGATTCAGAAGAAACGGCTCTCTCAACAGACGAGCTTGCTGACATTGCGGACTTCGGTTCATTTGAAGCATCGTCCCCTACCGAAGAATCTTCGGGCGGAACGGAAGAAATTTCTCTCGATGAATTTATCGAGGGTGGTGTTTTTGAGGGGGATGACACTGCTCCTCAGGCACCCGCAAAAGAAAGCTCTCCCGCTTCCAGTGACGAAACAGTATCTGTTGATGATTTTATGGAATCAAGCGATATAACCGTAAGTGATTCCCCCAGCATCTCAGAGTCTCCCGCAATTTCCGATGACGGTCCTATCGACATCGACCTCTCTTTCGATGATTCAGACTCAACTCCTTCATCAGCAGTAAGCTCATCTGCCTCACAGCCTCCTGCCGCATCTCTGCCAGGTTCAGAAGAAGTAGATTTAAGCGATTTCGGAGTCGATTTTGGCGATGACTCAGGCTCATCTTCTTCAGAAGCAAGTGCTCCTGTCGCAGACGACGGTACGGAAAGCGTTGATTTAAGTGACTTCGGTTTCGACATCAATGCCCCGGAGTCTACTGGCGAAAGCGAGGAAGCAGCCCCTGCACAGGAAGAAAGCGCAGCCGCCACCACAGAAGCCTCAATCAATGAAGACGGTTCTGAGAATATCGACTTGAGCGATTTCGGTTTCGACATCAATGCTCCGGAATCTACCGGCGAAAGCACAGAGACACAGGCTGTAGCCGAAGAAGAAGAAAGGGGTCCTTCCCTTGCTGATGAAAGCCCTGCCCTCACCAGCGATGAACCGGCAGAAATGAGCGTTTCGGCAGACGACGATGATGTGGGCGACATCTCACTGGACGCAGAACCCGCAGCTGCTCAGGAAGAGGCTGTTCCTGCACAAGACTTCTCTGCCCCTGATGATGACGATTTTGACCTCGACTCAATCATGGACTCAATTCAGGATGAAAACGGAAACACAACTTCCCTCAACGATACGGATGTGCCATCCGAGACAGAGACACCGGCTGAAGATACATCAGAAATTTCTGTCGTTGATATGGAAGAACCTGTTTTTGAGGAAACAGCAGTTGACATTCCTGAAACAGAAGAGTTTCCGGCAGACCTTGCTACGGAAGAAACAAGCGAAATCAGTCCAGAAACAGAAATTGTGTCTGAAAGCGCCTTTGAGCTTCCAGCTGGAGACGAGTTAATGCCACCAGCAAATGAAGAAGTCCCTGCTCAGGAGAATGGCGAAAGCCCTGCCGAGCCCGTAAACTTGAGCGAAGGCGAGGTTTTCAATGAAGCGGCTCAGCCCGAGCCAGAATTTACAACTGAAGAGATTCCGGCAGAAGAGAGTCTTTCAGAAAAAGATATTCCAGCAGAAGAAACAGCTACAGAGGATGCAAAAATGAGAGAAAAGCCAGTCAGCAGAGATTCTGAAATCAGCTCAGCGGCAACAGACATTTTGAATCAGATTGCCTCAGAACTTTCTTCACTCCGAAATGAAATTTCTAATCTCAAAACAGAATTTGAAGAGTTAAAGAACAAACCGGTCGCAGTTCCAGAAAGCACGAATTCAGAAACGGCGTCAAACGAAGAAGACAATTTCTTACCTCAGGAACCTGTCGAAACAGAGTCAAAAGGCGGTTTCTTTGATTCAGAAGACGGAGATGAAACAATTGCCCTTTCTCTCGATGAAATGGACAACATACTCAATACAGTCGAAATGGTTGAAGAGGAAGCTCCTCAGATAACAGAAGACAGCCTTGAGGAAAATGTAGAGCAGACAGAACCAGAAGCGGCTCCTGTTACAGAAAGCATCGCAGATGAAGAAGAGATCGCAGAAACAGAAAGTGAAAACGAATCTTCTCTCGACTTCTCAAACGACAATCTGGAAGAGCCTGTGCTTGACGACATCGACACAAACATTGCTGATGACGAACTTCCAGAAGAAATTTTACTTCCAAAATCAAGTGATGATATTCTCGTTGAATCAAGCGATGAAAATCTCATTGAAGAAGAAGACACTTCCGTACAAATACCGGAAGAAAGCAAAATTGAAGAAGCAAATCCTGTAGATGAGCCATTCATCTTTGATGAAAGTGAATCTGGCGAGCCTGCGACAGTCGCAGAAGAGGCAGACACTATAGCAGAGGAAGAAGAGCCTGTAGAACCTGTCATCGAAGAAGAAAGTGAGCCAGAAGCTGAAGTAAACGACATTTCTGTTGCTTCAGTGCTTGAAGGATTAACTTCTGATGAAGACACACCGGAAGAGTCAAATGTCGCTATCACCGAAACTGAACTCGACACCCTTCTCTCTTCTGAGGCCGCTCATGAAGATAGCCTTGCTGAAATTGAAGAAGAGGAAAAGAACGATGTAGCGTCTTCAATTCCGAACAATCTCCAGAAAGAGATTAAGTCAGTTCTTTCTTATATGGATCAGCTTTTGGAAAATCTCCCTGAGGAAAAAATTGCTGAATTCGCACAGTCAGAACAGTTTGAGACATACAAAAAACTGTTCAAGGAACTGGGGCTCAACTAATGGATACAAACGAAACTACAATCAAAAGAGGGGGACTCTTACAGAAGGCACAAAGTGTTCTTGCTGATGTTACCCCAACTTTCTCGCATTGGTCAAAACGCTCTGGATTCATAAGGGCTGCTATTCTCTCACCTTGTTCTACAAGCGAGGGAGACTTCTACTATGTCACCGACGCTTTTGGTCTTACAGCCAGAGAAATGGCCCTGCTCACTGAAACAAAAGACTTCTGGATGAAAACCCTTTCCAGAGCTTTCGAATGGCAGTGTTTTTCACGGGATTTTGATGAGCTGGGCAAGTTCGACGGTCTTTTTGAAGACGATATATTCAATGCCATCAACAAGATATTCTTTCTGCCCTTCAAAAACAGGGAAGAGCCTCTTATTTTCGTTCTCATTGAGTTAGACGATGATGATGACATAAATCTTGCACCAGCCTCTGAAGCTGCGGTTATGCTGAAAAACATCGTGGAATTCAAAAATCAAGAAAAAAAGATTCTCGCAAAATTTGACAAAAACCTCGATACAGGTCTGGGAATTTCCGAAAGTCACCTCTATCTTCTTTCTCTAAAAATGTGCATTGAGTCTAACCTTGCAGGAGTCGAACTTCCCGGCGATGAATTAAAAGCAAATGTGATACAGGCTGTAACCGATGTGGCGCAAACAATCGTCGCCCCTCTCTTCCGTGCGCCAAACTGTTCCCACACAGGAACAAAGGGCGAAATAAAGGTAATTCTCTTTGAAAAAGACGAAGAATACGAGCAGCTTCTTGCCTATCATATTTCAAGAACGCTTATAAGTCTTTTGGGGTCAAAGGCTACAAAAGAAATAGCGCTTCTTCCGGCAGGACTTTGCGCAAACAAAAAAGGTTCCATCACATTCCTCACCCAAGGATAAACATAAATGTCAGGGGAGGAAAGACAGTCACATTCTGAAGCAAATTCAGAACTTGTATTCGAAAAAAGCAAAAATGGTGAAGAGACATGCTCTTATGGCATGAAATATCTTCACTCCAGGTACAATCCGCGAGCAGAAGGAGAAAGGTTTGCCCTAAACCTAGAGGCAGATTTTTCTCCTCTTTGTATTTTTATCTTAGAACCAGCCCTCTCTTATTGCGCCCCCTATTTAAAAGTCCGTTTTCCATCAGCAGAGATTTTCGCCATTCGCTTCACAGATTTTTTTAGCAAAACGGATTCGCTTTGGGACGGAGTTTTTTACTTAAATTCCCGCTTTCCACTCAGTGAGCAGCTTTTCAATTCAATAAGCGAAGAAAAGCTCTGCTCCAGCCTTGTCTTTGACTGGACTCCATCAAAGCAAATTTTTCAGTCAGAAAACATCATGGCCTGGTGTGAGATAAAAAAAGCAATTTTAAAAGCCCGCGATGTAATCGGAACAAGAGCTTATTTTTCAAAGCGCTGGCTTAAAAATACCCTTATTTTCTCTTCAAGGCTCTGCCAGACGCTTACACTCACAAAAGGAAGCGAAGCCATTATTGTAGCGGCCTCCGGCCCCAGTTTAAAAAGCTCACTCCCCTATATAAAAAGATTCAGAGAGTCTTTTTTTCTGATTGCTCTTTCTTCCGCTTACATGCCGCTTGTCAAAAACGCCATCATCCCTGACATTGTAATTTCAAGCGATGGCGGATGGTGGGCCAAAAAGCACCTTCTTTTTTCTCAATCAGCGGATAATATTGTCTATGCCCTCGAAGCGGAGGCGGCTGTACCGAAAGAACTTTTTGAAAGACATAGAATCATTCCACTCTGCTACCCAGATGGTCTTGAAAAAAATTTTCTCAATGCAATAAAAGCTCCTTACATGCTTTCTGAGCGAAACGGAACGGTGGCAGGAACGGCTCTTCAATTTGCACTTTCTCTTACAGACGGCTCGGTCTATCTCTGCGGTCTGGATCAGGCAGCAGGGCTCGCATTTCAGCACATCCAGCCAAATGCCCTTGAAAACGACAATGCGAAAAAAGACTTTCGCCTAAGACCTCAGGAAAGCAGAATAAGCGCCTCCCGTTTCAATTCAGAAGGAAGCCTTGAAATCTATCGAAACTGGTTTGTATCAAATTCATCTTATTTTTCAAAAAGAACATTCAGACTGTCTGACAATGTTAACTATCCTTATGGTCTCGGAGAAATCAGGGAATGTAACTGGCTTGATTTTGAAAAAAAAGAGTCAGGAAGCAAAAAGAAAAAAATAAGCTTCTGCCCCCGCCCGCCCATGCCGACGGAAAACCGAAAAGCAATCCTTTTTGAGAAACTCCGTGCCCTTGCCGAAAGTGAGCATTTTGAAAAAGAAGTATTCCCGATGGACTCTCTTTTGATTCAGAGAGAAAGTTCAAAAGAAAAAAAAGCAGAGCTGGTATCCAGACTCGCAGAAAAAAAAGCCGCACTCCTTGAAGAATGTGAGAAATTACTATGAGCGACGATTTTTTTTATTCAAGTATAATCGAAGCAAAAGACTCAAGCTTAATTCCCTTGTGCAAAAACAAAAGCACGGGACAGGAAATTTCACTGCACTCGAAGTACAATCCGGTAAGGGAAGGCGAAAGTTTTGCCTCTCAAATCAGCGAAGACAGTCTTTTTATAGTTGTTCTTGGATTGGCAGGGGCATACCACATAGCAAAAATATGCGAAAAGTTTCCAAAAGCAAAGATTTTGGCAGTAGAAATTTCAAAAGAGACCATTGATTTTCTATCCGTAATTCCACAGGTAAAAAAAATTCTGGAAAACAAAGCCGTAATCCCCTGCGGCATAGAGGAATTGAGCGAAAAATTTCTTAATAACTACAAGCCTAGTATCCATGGGAATCTTACAATTCTTTCTTTGCGACAATGGGAATCTGTTTTTTCAGAACAGGCAGCCATCGCTCGCAAAAAAATAATGGATGGATTAAAATGTCTGTCAGCGGATTATTCCGTGCAAAAGCACTTCGGGAAAATATGGCAGAAAAACATTCTTTCAAATCTATCCCTTGCTGAAAAAACGCTATCATTCAATAGCGCAGTCCAAATATTCGACCTTAAAAAAACGGCGGCAATAATCGCGGCCGGTCCCTCCCTAGACCAAAATATCTCAGAGTTAAAAAATAACAGGGGAAAATATTATATCATAGCGACAGACACGGCCTTTTCCGCACTGACAAAAGAAGGAATAGAAAGCGACGCTGTCGTCTCAATTGACGGCCAGATTTTTTCTCATGAACACTATATGGAAAAACTGCCAGACAAGACGCTTTATGTTTTTGATTTGTGCGCAAACGCCGCCTCTGTCAGAAAAGCCATTAAAACAGGAAAGAAAGTTCTTCTCAGCGAAAGCGGTCATCCCCTCGCCCAGTATGCATCTCTCTACAAAGGAAATCGCTCTTTTATCCATCTTGAAGCCGGCAGCGGCACTGTTACAATAGCCGCGGCAAGTCTTGCAAAAAAAGCAGGTTTTTCTAAAATCAGTTTTTTTGGAGCAGACTTCGCCTATATTGAAGGACGGCCTTACTGCCGTGGAAGCTATCTTGAAAAACAATTTCATGCGAAGTCAAACCGTTTTCACAGCGCAGAACATTCTTATTGCGCCATAATGTACAGGACTCCTCTAAGAAAAATCTCCCCGGACAAAAAAACGACAGAAATTCTTGAAGCATATCGCCTGTCACTGGCTGATTTCATGAAAAAGCCAGATGAAAAAGACAGTATCGCTGCAGGGAAATTTAATCTTGCTGATTTCAAGTCACATTATTGTAATGATTTGAAATCAGCTTTTACGAATCAAGACTGCTACGATGAGGGAAGCTATGCCTTCACGACCCTGCTCCCCCTTTGCGCAAAACTGGGAAAAGATTCTGCTTTTCTTGCATACCTTAAAACATTAAGTTATACTGAATGGGTATGAAAAAACCAATAACCATTGTTTCAAGTATCAGTATCTTTTTGTTCGTAATCGCCCTAGTTTGGCTTGTTGCAGGAATCTACATCGATAAAAAAAATGGTAATGCAAATGCAGATGCGCGCTATGAAAAATTACTTGAAGAAACAAAACAAAATTTCTCTTTGCATGGCTATGGTACATCGGAATTCGCAAACAATTTCATACATGCAATAGGCGACATTGATGATTTCTCATCACTTAAACTTGAAATAAACGGAGAATTAGTCTATTCATACCCGCCAAGCGTATTCTCACTGCCCTCTCCTGAACTTATAAAATCATACGCAGACACGATTTCTATCTCAGACCAGACTTTCACGCTCAAAGCATCTGTCTATCTGATGTCTCCAAATTCTATTTATACACACTCGCGATTTGCATTTCTCCTGATTTTAGTCGGAACGCTTATAACAGGTGTGGTCATCCTGCTCATGGGAAACAACGAGAGTCCTTCAGATTATCCTTTCTCACGCTCTTCTTTCCATTCCAAGAAAGAAAAAAAAGTGATTTTCAATCCTGAACCAGAAGAAATAGCAGAAGATAGTGACGATGCAGAGGATGAGGACACTATCCCGCCACTTTCGTCAGAAGACCAATCTGAAAGCCAAATCAAAAGCGAAGAAATTACAATTCAATTTCCAGAATCACAGCCCATACTCAGCGAAAAAGATGAAGAGGAATGGAAGGATGAGGATTTATTCATCAATCAAGATGAAAATGAAAAAGACGAAGAAGAAGACGGCGGTCTCGATATAATCGATCAGTTTGAGCAGCAGAATCAGGATTTTGCTGACGACGATATCTTTGCAGATTTCAACGAAGAGGAAGAAAAACCTGAAGAAGAAAAGGAAGAACTTCCAGCCAAGCCAAAGGAAGAGGACATTTCCCCGATAACTCAGATAAAACTCCAGTCAGCATTGGAAGAGACACTTAACGGAAGTATCGGAAAGGAAAAGTCTCAGGCAACCCTAGCCCTCTTCAAAATCAACGGTCTCGACCGTGGAAATTCAATTTCTAAGACAATAATTTCGATGCTAAAAGAAAAAGTTTCAGATTCAATGATATTTGAATACAAGTCAGATGCCTATGCCTTGTTCTTTGAAAATCTGGATTTACAAAACACAGTTTCCCTTGCGGAAGACCTTTACGCAAAAATATCAGACTATCTTAAAAACAACAATGCGGTAAATGAGGTCTCTGTCGGTATTTCTTCAGTATGTGAACGACAGCTAAACGGGGACAGGCTGATTCTTGAGGCGGATCAGGCATTAAACTATGCGTCACAAGATCCGGATTCTCCTATTGTAGCATTCCGTGCCAATCCAGAAAAATACAAGGCCTATCAGGAATCACAGCAGGCTTAAATCACGATTTTTTCGACTTTGCATTTTCCTTTTCGATTTTATCATTACCTTCTTCTTCAGGGGGTAACTCAACTTTTTTGTCTGCGTCAAAGTTATCGACAATCTCATCTAATTGCTGGGCGAAAGAGTTCAACTGCTTATTGTCAGGAAATTTCTCTTTCAAAATGAAGAATGATTTTTCTGCATCTTCACCACGACCGACAAAAATAAGGAGGGCAACATAACTTTCAAGCAGAGTCTCATCATAGGGATTTTTTTCAATTAAATTCTTATACATAATGATTGCTTCATCAGTATTTCCGCGCATTGCAGTGATATAGGCAAGCGTTGTTTTTAGCATAGTATTTTCGCTGTCCTTCTCAAGCAAATCTTCATAGTATTTTGTAGCTTCATCCCAGTTTTTTGCAAGTGCGTAGGAACGGGCAAGCTTGTAATATGCGGCCAGATACAAATCTTCATTCCGCATGGCAAGTTTATAATACTCTGCCGCCTTTGTATAATTTTTGATTTCCATGTATCCTTCGGCAATCGTGTAATACTCCGTGGCAAGATTCTTTAAAATCACTTTTTTTTCGCCAGGAATCTGAAAAGCACTCGATGAGCAGGAAATAAAAAAAATCAGAAGACAGACAAAAGAAAAACAGAGGCATTTCTTCATATATTACACTACCGAATCAAGGAAAGAATTCTTTTTTGAGTAACTGGTAAATCTGTAATCGTAATCTGCTTTTGCCCTGACTGAACCACTTTTGCGGGGACTCCAAACAGGGCTGTTTTTAGCAAAGCACAAGTCGCCTTTGCCACACGAGGGTCAGTCAGATTTATAATAAGCCTGACATTAAATTGCTCTTTTACCCCCCGATATTGAGATAAAACAGCATAAAGAGAATCAACAGGAGTATTCACTTCCGTACCAAGAAAGGCTCTGACAAAGGCTTTTGGGACAGGAGCATACATCATAATGTCAGAAGTTTTATTGTCATGCAAAAACTGATATACCCGCTCGCCAAGTTCTTGCGACAGAAGCAACTCACCAGATGGCTGAGTCTTTTTTTCCTCTCCTAAAAGTTCCTGCTGATTAAAATCGACATAGGCTAATCGGTTAAAACGATTCACCATAGGCTCAATATAATGAGAGAGGAAAGCATTCGTCGAAGAAGGCAGACAAAGCTGATAAAGTGTCTGCTGGTGGGTGTAACAGGTTTGATTAGAAATCAAGCTTCCCTTCCAGCCATTTTTTTCGTTTAAGGCAAGGCCGACAAATGCCGTTGGTATAGTTCCGCTGGCAGACAGTTGAATTTCACCGCTTGTGCCGATTGCAACGAATGCAGTGTCAAGGCGGTCAGAAATTTTTTCCGCATCACTTTCTGAAAGTTTCGCGACTTTTTGAATCGCAGCACTTACAAATTCACGGTTCGCCTGAACGGGAACAGAAAGATAGAGAGCCGCATCCGAATCCAAAAGCTCGAAGGGGTCAACTGGCTCTATATCCGGAGTAGATTTACAAGAAAACAAAAGGCTTGCTCCCACCAAGGTGATGAGGGCAAGTTTCAAAAACCTAAGCTTTTTCAATAGAAATGCTCCATGTTTTGTCGTCGGCTTCAACGGAAGTCGGCTTGGTAAGGCTGTCCTTCCATTCCTGAACGGTGGCCAGAGTTTCGCCTGAGACAAAGTCCTTGACTTTGGCAAAAGCATCTTTCAGGACGCCGTCACCAGAAACGAAGAGCTTGATTCGGTCGGTGACTTCAAATCCACTCTCCTTGCGGAGGTTCTGGATTCCGCGGATAAGGTCACGGACATAGCCTTCTTTTTTGAGTTCGTCGGTGACTTTTGTGTCC
>JAFUHS010000063.1 GCA_017468745.1 Treponema sp.
AATAGACTTGAACAACCTATTGTACACCTTCGGGGAAAGTTTTTTTTGCTATAAGCCTTTGCCCACCACCCGCATAGCAGGTGGTTTATTGTGAAAATATTACGCTTCGCTTCATATTTTCACGGGCTCACGAGCCCTAAAGCGAAAAAACTCGCGAAGCGAGTTTTTAGGCGAGTCTCAGTGAAGGCTGTGCCTGAAGCGCACCCCGCAACGCCCCAACACCTACTCAAGTTTAAATGCTCCTGTATATAAGTCGTAATATCTTCCCTGCTTTTGCATAAGCGTGTCGTGGTTTCCCCTTTCAATGATTTCTCCCTTTTCAAGAACCAGTATTTCATCCGCATTGCGCACGGTGGAGAGCCGGTGAGCGATGACGAAGACCGTCCGCCCCTGCATGAGTGAGTCCATGCCCTTTTGAATGAGTCTTTCCGTCCGCGTATCAATGGAACTGGTAGCCTCATCAAGAATAAGAACAGGTGGATTTGCAACTGCAGCCCGGGCAATGGCCAAAAGCTGCCTCTGCCCCGCACTCAAAGAAGAGCCGTCTCCTGTAATCACCGTGTCATAGCCCTCAGAGAGATGTCTGATAAAATAATCCGCATTAGCCAGTCGGGCGGCGGCAAACACTTCTTCTTTCGTAGCGTCAAGTTTTCCGTAGCGGATATTGTCATAAATAGTCCCGGTAAACAAATGCGTATCCTGCAAAACCATGCCCAGAGAGCGGCGCAGGGAATCTTTTTTTATCGTTTTGAGAGGATGACCGTCATACAAAATTCTTCCCTGTCCATCCTCTATGTCGTAAAAACGGGTGAGGAGATTGGTAATCGTCGTTTTTCCAGAGCCTGTTGAGCCGACAAGGGCAATTTTTTCACCGGGATGCGCGTGAAGGGAAATATTTTTAAGCACTGGAATATTTTTCTCGTAGCCGAAATTGACATTCTCAAAGACAAAATCGCCTCTAAAGAAAGAATCGACTTCGACACTGCCCTCATCTCTTTCGATTTCCTCGTCAATAACGGCGAAAATTCGTTCCGCTCCCGCAAGAGCGTTCAGCACCGAATTAAACTGCTGGCTGACCTGGGTAAGCGGGCGGGAAAAAGACCGTGTTGACTGCAAGAAGCTTGCGATTGTCCCCACATCGGTAAAGCCTTTGATGACAAGGAAAGCGCCCGCAATGGCCGTGAGCGCATACTGAATATGACTGAGATTGTTCATCATGGGTCCCAGAACCGAAACATAGCTCATGGCACTTGTCCCGGCCTTTCGCAAATCCTCGTTCAAGTCATCAAAGCGGGCTTTTGCCTCTTCTTCACGGGTAAAGACTTTAACCACCCGCTGTCCTTCAATCAATTCTTCTATATAGCCGTTAACACGGCCGATATTCTCCTGCTGGCTTCTGAAAGCCCTGGCACTCCTCTTTCCGATTTGCGCTGAGAGAATCATAATCAGGGCAATGGTAACAAGCATAAGGCAAGTAAGGGGAAGCGAAAGCAGGCACATCATAATGAAAATGCCCGTAACCTGAAAGAAAGTCGAAAAAAGCTGTGGAACGCTCATGCCGAACATTTCCCTCAAAGTGTCTGTGTCGTTGGTGTAAAGGGACATTAAAAGACCGTGCTGGCGGCTGTCATAATAACGGAGAGGTAATTTCTCCATGTGATGGAACAAGTCTTTCCTGATGTTACAGAGCGTGTTGGTTGAAATAAAAACCAAAATCCTCTCAGAACCGTAAGAAGAAAGAGCGCCAATGCCATAAATTACAATCATGGTGAAAATCAGGCGGATTAACCCCGTAAGGTCGGGATTTTCTTTTCCAACAAGAGGAATAATATAATCGTTAATCGCAGGTTTGAGCAAATACGCCCCTGCCACTTCGGCAAGAGCCGACAGAATCACAAAGAGAAAAACAAAAATCCAAAGAGACTTAAATCTCCCCATGTAGGAAAGAAGCCTTAGAATTGTCTTTTTTGTGTTTTTCGGGCGTTGACTGCCCCTCATTTTCACAGGTGGCATAATAGTCCCCCAATTGTTTTTAATTTCGCTTATGCGCCACAGGGATGTGGCGTTCCAGTAAAGAGAGAAAATTCTGTTTGCCGTAAGGTGACCAGAATTTTCTCGTGAGAACAAAAATTACAGGAGGTAATTTTTTCCTAGTTCTCGCTCATCTGGGATTCGTAAACCTCCCGATAAATCTGATTTGTCTTCATCAGCTCACAGTGCTTTCCGATTCCGTTGATTTTGCCCGCATCCAGCACGATTATAAAATCAGCGTCCTGAACTGAGGCAATACGCTGGGCGATGATAAGTTTTGTGGTTTCCGGGAGCAAAGAGCGGAGGGCTTTCCTGATTCGTAAATCCGTGGCAGTATCCACCGCGCTGGTTGAGTCATCAAGCACAAGAATGTCCGGCTTTTTGACCAGAGCACGGGCAATACAGAGACGCTGCTTTTGTCCGCCAGAAAGATTGACTCCCCCTTGAGACAAATCCGTTTGGTAGCCGTCCGGAAAGGAAGAGACAAATCCGTGAGCATCGCTGGCTTTGCAGGCGGCGATTAAATCTTCATCCGAGGCATTCTCATTTCCCCAGCGCAGGTTCTCGGCGATTGTGCCTGAAAAGAGAGTATTTTTCTGTAAAACAAAGCCTATTTTTCTGCGCAAGTCCGTCAAATTCCACTGCCGTACATCCTTCCCCCCCACTTTTACAGAGCCTTCGGTCACTTCGTAAAGACGGGGAATCAGCTGAACCAAAGTAGACTTAGAGCTTCCGGTCCCGCCCAAAATTCCCACTGTGCTTCCTTGCGGAATTGAAAGATTAATGTCAGTAAGAACCGCGTGTTCCATTTTTTTGTCATAAGAGAAAAAAACATGGGAGAATTCGATGTCATTCGGGGCGTTGAAGTCCGCAAGTGTCCCCGCAGAAGGGGTAGCGACCAACTGCGTGGGCGCGTAGGGGGAGACTTCCCCCTCTCTCTCCTCATTCTGCATTTTGCATTCTGCATTATGAATTTCTATCTCTTCTTCCAGCACTTCCATGACCCGGGAAAGAGATGTCCGGCTCAAAATGAACATGACGAAAAGCCGGCTGAGCATCATAAGAGACATAAGAATCTGCGTGATATATGAAATAAAACTGATAAGTTCACCTGTCTGCATACGCCCAGAAATAACCATACTGCCGCCGAACCAGAGGGCGCTCACAAGGCAGCCGTAGACCATGAGATGCATGACAGGCATGTTCAAGATGACGATTTTTTCAGCTCCCACCTGAGTGCGCTGCAAGTCCCCGGCGATTTCGTCGAATTTGGCGTTTTCGTGCTCTCCACGAACAAAAGCTTTTACCACGCGGATTGCAATCAGATTTTCCTGAACGATGCGGTTTAAATTATCGTATTTTTTAAGCATTTGGCGGAAACGGGGATAGACGATTCGCACAATTGAAATAAGAAGTGTGGCAAGAAGTGGAATGACGATAAAGAAAATGAGGGCCAGTCTCGCGTTGATTTTGCAGGCCATAACCGTTCCAAAAATGAGCATAATTGGAGAGCGGACGGCAGTGCGGATGCAGTTCTGGTACATATTCTGCAAGTTGGTGACATCAGTGGTGAGACGGGTGACCAGAGAATCAGTGCCGAAATGATCCATGTTTGAAAAAGAAAAATCCTGCACCTGAGCGAAGAGTTTTTTGCGGAGATTTTTAGAAAAGCCAAAAGCCGCAAGGGAAGAAATCCGTCCGCACATGGCACCGCAAAAAAGAGAGAAAGTCGCCATCAAAACCATCAAAAGTCCGTAGCGAATGACAAAATCTGAGTCTTTGTTTTTAATCCCCACATCGACGATTTTAGCCATGACCAGGGGAATCGTTGTTTCCATGATGACTTCACCGAACATGAAAAGTGGCGAAAGGAAAGTATAAGTCCAGTAGCGTCTTTCCATACCCGATGTGATTTTTCGGACGACAGACATAGAGAAATTGTATCAAAAATCGCGATTTTTTTCTAATAATAGATTGTTATTTTGAAAGCACGCGGAAATTTTCGACAAGTTCTTTTGTGAGGAATATTTTTTCTATGCCGAATGAGCGCAAATTCTCGTTCCAGTTAATCGTAAGTGACAAGCCTGTCTTTCCCGTACAGAAGGGCTTTTTATCCCTCTCAAAAAGAGATGTGACTACAGCCTCTGATTTTTCCTTGAACTGACGGGCAAAAGAGCCGGCCAAAAAGCTAACGACAAATTCCTTCAGAACCTCGCTCTGAAAGAAATTGATTTTATGCTTGGTGTCAATTGTCATGCCAGAGAGAGCACCGAAAAGAAAAGAATCCAACTTGATAAAAGCCTTACCTTTGTCAAAAGAAACTTCGTAAAGGAAATCATTCTCGGAAATCGTATCGAAAAATTCATTGATATTCGCCTGATCAAGGGAAGAGATGGTGAGCTTGCGGATTTTTGGCTCTCCGAATTTCGAGCGCAAATCAAGTTTAAAATGCTTGTAGACATTCTTGCAGACTTCCCTGACTTCATCAAGCTGCTCCACCGAGAGAAATTCCTTGACTTTGTAAGATTTTTTTTCTTTTTTTGCCCCAGATGAAGAAGCTGAATCACTGGAGACTCCTAAAAGTTTATCAACTTCTGCCTGTGAAAGTGCTACCTGATTGTTTTCCATAGAATATAGTGTATACTAGATTAAAATAAATTTAAAGAAAAATCTTTTTAGCGGAAACAGGAAAATGAAAGCTGAAAAATAGGAGATGCTTATGAAAAAAAATAAAGGAAAGAAAAAAGCTGCCACTCCAGTGATTTTGAAATTTTTCTCAAAAATTCTAAACAAAATTCTTTTTAAGATAATAGTAATTCTTGCACTGCTCTGCTCCCTCTTTTTTGGCGGAAAATTTGGCTGGCAAAAGCTTGGCGAGGTTAAGACCGAAAAGTCTTCCGCCATAGTCTTTCGGGAACTTCAAAAATGTGCGGAACTTGCTGTAGTAAAAAATACCTATTCGGACATCATCTCAATCAAAAAGACCAGAATCGCGGGACTGGCAAAAACATTCAGCATAATAAAATACACTGGTGTTATTCGTGGCGGCATTTCCGACATCTCAAAGGCAAAAATCGCAGTTTCAAATCGAGGCAGGAGCGTAAAAGTTGTGCTGCCACCAGTAGAAGTGCTTTCAAATGACATATCAAGTATAGAGGTCTTTGATGAAAGCAAGAGTGTCTTCGTTTCAATCTCTATTAAGGAAATTATGGCTGAGATTCGTTTTAATCAAGAAACAGCATCAGGTGAGATTTTGGAAACAGGTTTCTTAGAAGAAGCAAAGACTCAGACAGTGAAGATTTTAGAATCCCTGCTTTTTGCAAGCGGCTTTGAAGAAGTTTCAGTGAATTTTACGGAATAAAAAACACGAATTACATGCCGTGCTATTTCATTCATCCACAGATAGGCAAAGATTATCACAGATTAAAATAAAAATCTGTGTACATCTGTGTTAATCTGTGGATTCTTTTTATCTCAACCCCCTATAAACTATCGTTTTCTGTCAATCATCTCAATGCACTTGTCGCCAAAATTATCAACGGCAACTCCGAGAATCGAAAAGACGACAGCAGAAACAACGATTAAAACAATAGCTATAAGACCGAATAACATATAATCACCTCTATAATTTTTTAAGTTCACAAATGATTTGCTCACATGAGAAATTCTTCTCGGCGGATTTCTGTAAGAAATGCGAGATTTCCGAAAGTTTATCGAGAATATGCTCAGTCATTTCATTCCAAAGGAGAAGAATTTCCAGTCCCCCCCTCAACTGATTGGCTGCAAGAAAGACAAAACGCAGAGATTCCGCCAGTACGAGCCGTATGAACGGAGATTTTTCCATAAGAAGCACATTTTCCGTCCTTCAAAGACTCATGAAACAAAATGTCAGAAAGAATCTGTTTTTTGTCTCTGATATAGTTTTTGTCAATCAAGTCGAGAAGCGATGAAAACAAATCATCCCTCTCCGTAAGGATTTGCGGGGAGAAAAATTTTTTCATAGAAAATCCTTGCCGTTATTTAAAGAAAATAATGCAACACACAGTCGTAACGACAAAAATTCCAATGAGAATTACAGCATTCATATAAAACTCCAGAATGAGAAAAATAAAAAAAAGAAAATAAAAAAGTCAGGGAATTAATCTAGATGAGGGTTTGGAGAAAAATTACAGTTTGAAGGGATTTTGGAAGAAGCAGGATTCTTGAAGATGGAATCGTACTGCTTGTAAATGAAGGGGAATAAAAAGAAAAATCAGCGAAAGCACAGAAAGATTCGTGATTGAATTCCTGCGTACTCGCTGATTTTTTTTGAGAGCGGACAAGATTCCGCTCTATGATTTTTGATTCAGTTACAAGCAAGGGTGTAAGTTCCCGGCTTGAAGAATGAATCGTAAGGACTTTTATGTCGTCGGAAGAATCAAAAAAAGCCGTCTGCACTCTAGTTCCAAAAGGAAGAGAAAACAAGAGAAGAAAAGCAAGAATAAAGTGCAGAAAGCGTGATTTCATAAAAAAACACGAATTACACGAATCAACACAAATTAAATCCCAATTCGTGTGAATCAGTTAAATTAGTGCCAATTCGTGTTTTGATTCTTATCTTAAACCACCGTTAACCGAAGCGATTGAGAATTTTTGCAAAGCAAAAATTCTCATTAAGCAACATATGGTGGATTATCTTAATCCGCCATAAAATCTAAGCGATCGAGTTTCTGCCATAGCATAAACTCGATAAGCCACTTGCGGTGGGATTCGCTTTAGCGCAACCCGCCATATGTTGCAATAAATACACCGGCTGCCATAGCGGTACCGATGACACCTGCAACGTTCGGCCCCATTGCGTTCATCAAGAGGAAGTTTGAAGGATCTTCCGCCTGACCGACTTTGTTTGCAACGCGGGCTGCCATTGGAACTGCTGAAACGCCAGCTGAACCGATGAGCGGGTTGATTTTCTTGTCTTTCGGCAAGAAGATATTCATGAGTTTTGCCATGAGCAAACCGCCGGCTGTAGCAACAGCGAATGCAACCAAACCAAGAACGATGATACCAACAGATTCAGCCTTGATGATTTTCTCCGGAGTCATCTGAGAACCGACACCCAATGAAAGAACGATTGAAACGATGTTCATCAATTCATTTTCCATTGTCTTAGAAAGACGCTGAGCGGCACCAGACTCTTTTACGAAGTTACCGAATGCCAGCATACCGATAAGAGGAGCGGCTGGAGGCAACAAGAGAATTGTAAGAATCAAAAGCATGAGCGGGAAGAGAACCTTCTCCATGCGGGGAACTGCACGAGGATTCGGCATTTTAATCAATCGCTCTTTCTTAGAAGTAAGGAGCTTCATGATTGGAGGCTGAATCATCGGAACCAAAGCCATGTAAGAGTAAGCAGCAACTGCAATTACACCCATAAGCTCAGGAGCAAGTTTACCAGAAACATAGATTGATGTAGGACCGTCTGCTCCACCGATGATACCGATGGCACAAGCCTGCATGATGTTGTAGTTGAGGCCGAAGAGGTTCATTACGGCAACACCGAAGAGTGTGAAGAATACACCGAACTGAGCCGCACCGCCAAGGATAGCAGTTTTCGGATTAGCAATAAGAGGTCCGAAGTCAGTCATTGCACCAATACCAATG
>JAFUHS010000007.1 GCA_017468745.1 Treponema sp.
ACAAACGCCCCTTCAGGGGCTGCGACGGGTCAACCTGCAATAGACTTGAACGTCAGTGAAAGCCGGGACTTAAGTCTCAGCTTGGGAACCGAGCCTTATAGGCTGTGTTCAAACCACCCGTTTGACGGGTGGTTTGTGATTTAACGGGGTAACGGGCGGTTTATGACAGAAGAAATTACAGATGAGCAGGTAAAATCTGCAATTCGCGTTGCCGTGCGTTCTCTGGCAAGGACAGAACAATGTCGGGCTTCCCTTGAGCGGAAACTTCTTCAAAAAGAATTCGATGAAGATTCTATAAGGCAGGCTTTGGACTTCCTTGAAAAAAAAAGCTATCTTGATGATGCACGCTTTGCCTCTTCTTGGATTCGTACTCATTGTGCATTTAAACCTCAGGGCAGGATTCGTCTTTTAAGAGAACTCACTGCCCGAGGGGTAAAAAAAATTGTTGCAGAAAATGCAATTCGGGATTATTTTATTACTATTAACGAAGAGAGTTTATGCGAAGAAGCCTTTCGGAGGGCTGCTTCAAAAAAGAAAGAGCCGCAAAAAATCATGAAATCCCTTATTGACAGCGGTTTTTCTTATGCAATGATACAACGAATATTTAAAAACAATAGAGAAGGTAGAGATTTTGGCTCAGAATGAAAATAAACCTGTTATGTATTCTGCACTCGAAGTCGCTAAATTGTGCGGTGTAGTCAATCAAACGGCAATAAATTGGATACGAAGCAACCATTTAAAAGCTTTTAATACTCCTGGAGGGCAGTTCCGCGTATATCCTGAAGATTTGATTGAATTCATGAAGAAGCGAAACATTCAGATTCCGCCTCAGCTTCGTGCTGCATGCAGTGCTGGCGATGAGTCTCAAAGGTCATTGCTTATTGTTGATGATGACCGTGGCTTAAATTCTGTTGTGGCAAAATTTATGGAGAGGAGAGTCGAATCTTTGTCTGTATATCAGGCTTTTGACGGTTTTGAGGCCGGTTCTCTCATGATGGAAATTCAGCCTAGTGTCTTGATTCTCGATCTTAATCTTCCGGGAATTGACGGCTTTGATTTGTGCCGCCGAATAAACGAAAGCGATAAGTTCGGAAAACCTCGGATTATAGTTATCACGGCTCTTGAAAACGATGAAATCGAAAAAAGAATTAAGGGGCTGGGGGTGTACAGTTTCATGAAAAAACCTTTGGATTTAATTCAGCTGGTTTCACTGGTAAACGGAATTTTTGATATATGAAAAAGTTTTTCCTGATTCCACTTCTCTTGTTTTTTTTCTCTGCCGGAATTTTCGCACAGGGTGCTTCGCTTAGCGCAAAGTCTGTGATTGATTCGGCTGCTAAAAAATCATCTCTTTCAGATTCTATTTCTTATTTAAGGAAGAATGTCACATCTCTCACCGTGAATGCAGATAAACGGGCTGTCTATGTCTTTCTGGCTTCTGTTCTTGAACAGCAGGGGCAGTATGCCGAAGCTCAGAAAACATACGCTCTGGCCGCTTCAATCCAAGGAAATGCGAATGCAGTAGCAGGCGTGCCTAATAAAAACAGCGAGGAACTTGTCGTGGATGCTGTGCGTTGTGCTCTTTGTGCTGGTGATTATGCTTCTGCAGACAGTTATCTTAATTCAGCCGTAAGAAACTCAAAAGATGAGAATATTCTTTCTTATGTAAAACTCTATGAGCAGTGGAGTTCACTTTGTAAGGCAAAAAATATCAGTGATACAAAAGAAAGTATCGCTATGCTGAAAACATACGCTACCCTTGATTCTATGAAGAGCGTGCGGCCTTCAATTTTGCTGACACTTTGGCATCTCACTGGAGAAAGTCAGTTTTCGGAGAATCTCAAAAAAAATTATCCAAAAAGCATGGAGGCGGCTATTGTAAAAGGGGAGATTCAAACTTTGCCGACTCCTTTCTGGTATTTTGTGCCGCGAAATGGAGTTGATTTACCTGAAATCGCCAGTCAGGAAGGAGATTCTGTCTCTTTACCTGCTGAAAGTTCTTCGGCAAGCTTAAAAAGCGAAAAAATTGTCCGCCAGCAGCTGGGGCTTTTCAGGGAAGAGGCGAACGCGAAGGCTCTCGTTGAGCGTGTTTCTGCAAAGGGGTTTAAGGCTCAGATTACGAGCGAAGTTCGTCCGAGCGGAACAAAATACTATATCGTTGTTGTTGATGAAAATGCGAAAGGCTCGGTTGGTGATGAGCTCCGCACTGCCGGCTTTGACTGTTATCCGGTTTTTGAATAAAAAAAAGACCGAAAACTTTACTTCTTAGATATTCACTGTGCCACTTTTCTCCTCAAGTTTTCTGCTTATTTTGCCGATATTCAAATGTGGTGGAATCTCTTGATTTTATATCAAGATGCGTTAGAATTTCACTGGAGTGTCTTATAGGTGCGCAAGCTTCTCTTTGCTTTATTCATAACATCCTTTTTTTCTCTTTTTGCTCAAGAAGCCGAAGATACAGGTTCGGTTGAGGAAGGTTTTGTCGCAGGTTATGATGTTGATGGAAACTTGCTGCCAGAGACTTCGGGGGCTTTGAGGGAAAGCGGGGAAGCGGATGACAGTGATAAAGATTTCAGTCAGGACTATCTCGCAAAGTCAGCAACTCCCGTAAATGCCGTTGCATGGACTCGTGACGGAAAATATTTTGCTACCAGCTGGAATAATTCCGTGATTCTCTGGAATGCAGGCTATAACACTATTGCCGCTATTTATTCCAACTCAGTTCTTGAAAATTCAAATCCTCTTGCAAATGTAACATCACTGCAATTTACCAGTGACGGACGCTATATGTTGAGTGTGCGCGATGATAATACAGCCCTCATTTACGGCACTGGCGGCACGACAGACACGACTTTGATAAACGGAACGGGTACTTCTATCTCTGATGCTGTTTATATTGGGGATTACCGAATCGCCCTTCCTCTGGACGGGCAGAATCTTTACGAGAGTTTCCGCCTGGCAGAGAGCGGGCAGCATATAATTGAAGAAAAACTTGATTTTGCAGATGGTATCTGGGCTTTGAGCGCAAGTCCGAATGGAAAGAGGCTCTTGGCTACAAGCGAGTCTGGTGTGGTTCACCTTATCGACACCACAATGTGGGAGGAGATTACTACATTCAACCGTTATACGCTGACAAGAATCAAACCCCGCATCGCTCCTGATGGAGTGCATTTTGTGGCCGCGCAGGATAAGAATACCCTGACAGTCGCATCTTTTTCGGATGAGTCAGATGTTTTTTCTCTGGAAGATCCTGCGGGTTTTACTTTTGCAGCTGATTTTTCCAATGATTCCGCAAAGATTGTTGCCGGAGTAAATTCGGGCTGTGTTAAGATTTATGACATTGCCTCTGGTCTTGAAGAAAATAGTTTTAAATTGATGTACGGTGATAGCGCGAAAAGCCTTGTTTTCAGCCCTGATGATAAATATGTTGTCATTGGTACTGAAATGGGCTATATCTATCACTGGGTTTTGAGCGGTGAGCCTTTTGTTCCAGAAGACCAGCGGAAAGAAAGCGGTCTGCAGAACAGCCTTATTCTTGGTCTTGGTTTTGGAAAAGTCGGATCGAATTATTATATCGGAAACGGTTCTTTTGATGTCGGTTACCGCAATTACTTTAAGCCTCCTTTCTACTGGGGCTGCAATGGTTCTATCGGGCTTGCCGTTCCTGGCAGTGAGTTCCCCTATACATATTATGAGGGCGGGGAATCTTTGAGTTCTCCCTTCCTGTATACGATTTCAACTGGGCCTGCTGCTGGTCTGGTTTATTATAATAAAAAATACGATTTTCATGTTTTCAGCGAGGCTGGATTCGGGATTAATTTCCGTATGCTCTATAATAATTCCATACAGTATGCCCATACGAGCAAATTGTATTTCGGTGTATATGGCGAAATTCTCGTCGGTATGCAATGGAAATGGCTTAGGCTTTGGGGTGGAATCCAATACGATACGAATCTTGACTGGCTTGGAAAGGTCAATGTAGGTGTGGCAATTCCAACTAGAACATTCAAAAAGAAAAAGTAAAAAATCTAAAAAAGTTCAAGATTTTCTCCAAATTATTGCCGAAAACTGATTTTCTTTCGCTGTATATAGGCATAAAAATCTTTTTCCCAGCCAGGAGATTTTATGCCGAATGAAAGCCTTACGCAAAACAATCCCGTGACTGAAAAACATTCTTTCAAGTTACGCTGTCTTTAATCATAGCGGGCAAAGAGGTAGAGAGAGGTGTAGCCCGTGTAGTCGTTAGGCTTTTGGTAAGAGTAGTTCTCATCTATAACAATAGTCGTGCCACCAAGGACATCGATTAAATTTGTGCCGCCATAAGAACCGTTTTGCCAGCGATTCCAACGCTTTCCATAGAGCTCAGAATCCGAGCCAAAATAAATGAGAGCGGGAGAATCAACCGTTCCTTCGACAGTTCCCGAGGCTGTATAGCAGTCGATTTCCCCCTCACCGTAAGTGTGATATTTTACGACATAGCTTACATTGCTTATGATTGAATTCGGTCCGTTTGTGTAAGTTATTTTCCCGCCTGAAAGATAATATTTGATTTTGTAGCGGTTCATTACCTTGCATTGATTTGAGTCGCTTGCAAAGGCTTCTCCCGTATAAACTGCTGTATTGTTCGCATAATTTTCGTCGTAGACTTGTACATTAAAATCTTCATCAAGGGTGACATAACAAGGCTCAGAGCAACCGGCTGCATTCACGGATTCAATTTTTGCGATGTAGCATGAACCGAAACTTCCGTAGACGATGAGGGAAGTTTTATTTTTTTCTATAGAGCCTGCAAAGTAATCGGGCGAAGATTTGTATGTAGCTGGGGTGAAAACTTTTACGATTTCACTCTGACCTTCATAAGGCTCTACATACTCTTGCCAGAACTCGTCTGTCATTACGGATGGAACAGAAGCCACAAGCTCTGATGGCAAAAGAGTACCGTTTGAGATTTTTGACAAATCAGCCATAGTGATTTTAAATCCCGTTTCGTTGTTCGAGTTGTCCTGCCATGAAAAAAGAATGCCATAAGTGGTAAAATTATATTCTTCAATTTCCAGATTAGAACTTAAATTTGTCGTTGTTCCAGTTTCACTGTCATAGACTGAATAAAAACGGTAATCCAGACTGTGAGCCGCTTTAAAATTGGTAGGACTTGCCGGCAAATCTAAAAGAACATTCGGAAGATAAATATCGGCTTCAATCGTTCTATTCGGCAAGATGATAATTTTATCTGAATATTCATAGGTCAGATATTCTCCGCCCTGCTCACTGATAGTAACTTTCATGTCATAGGTGCCTGGATTTACTGAGGCAAACCAGTTTTGAGTAGAAACGGGAACTGTCTTGCTTAAATTTTCCAAGCCCCATTCTGATGTCTGTGAGCTTCCATCTTCTTTGAAAAATCCGACTTTGACTTTGTGATTAGTCAAAAGCCGGCTAACCTGACTGTCTGTCCAGGTGTCTGAATCAAGATAGAAATTAAGATAAGCCTTTCCCGGAGACTTCAATCCGGTTGTCGAAAGGTTGAATTTTACAGTTTTTGAATATGTCAAATCGGCCTGAGTGTAACCGATGAAGATTGCTTTTTCAATTATTGCAGAAGATGTGAGTTCTTCAGGCTCTGTTTCCGTTACTGCGAGGGTAAACGCGTAGCTTGTTACCGGAAAATCCAGTGAGACAGTTCCTGTCGTGCTTGAAGATGACTCGAAATTAACTTTTTTCGGAGAAAGAGTTCCAGCCTGTGATTTTCCCCAAATATAAAAATTATAGTTCTTCATGGAGTCTGACAAATCAATTGGATCCGCCGTGATTGAGCGTGAAGAAGTGGCGATTGCCAAAGCTGTGTCGCTGGAGTCCAAAGTGATGTACATATATTTTCCAATAGAGTCCCTTACATAAACCTCACCTGAGACAAAATCACTGCATGAGAAAAACAGGCAGGAAATGAGGGTTAAAACGAGAATCTGAATTCTTATAAAAATAAAAGATACTGGAAAATAACTTTTCATTTTTTTTCACAAAGACATTCCGCTTTGCTCAATATGGCTTGTAAGTCTTGAGCAAAGCGGGGAAATCTTGCTGAATGACTGCCTGAAAGCTGTCATTTCCCGGTCAAGCCGAGTTATGACAGCTTTTACTTTTTAGGGCAGCCCCTTAGACTTGATTTTAGTTAGAAGTATCAACAACATCGAGGACAATTACATAAGAATACTGGTGTCCCATATATTCGCCAACAACATTGATGTTGAATTTTCCGTCGCCAAATGACGAAATGTCAAAAGTGTTGTTGTATGTAGTTGGATCCAAAACACCTACGGCTTTTACCTCACCGCTTGCATTATTAACAACAGTATAAGAAATGCTGCTATATTTGAATGTTTTCTGATGGGCTGTTGAGTCATCTGTATTAACGGCGGCCTGTACATAGGCCAGAGTGAGGCTTGTAGATGACGTTGAGTTGGTATAAGTAAAGGTGTAAGCCTTATTATTTACAGCTGTCGCTCCCGTCAAGGTAAGCTCACCATCTTTAAAGTCGTATGTGATGTCGTTGTAGATTTCCGCCTGAGCTGATGCAATCGTATAGCTTGCGAACAAATCAAGGTTCTTGTATCCAAGATAGCCGTCTGGAAGGTAGCAGTCATGACCGTCTGCTGTTACCAAAGACGGGGCTGCCGGTGAATAGGTGGGGTAATCAGAACTTGTGTTCTGATAGATTGTGCCTTCCACGGCATTTCGTCTCCAAGATGTCCAAAGATTTGTATTCTTTATAAGTCCTGGGTAGTCAGGTGTGGTCGGATCTTTTGTAGGAGTCAGAATTGGAGTGCCGTCAGTGATTACACCGTTTCCATCGACAACAATATTACTTGTTGCAGCTGGTTCTGGTTTCTGAGTCAGGTAGTAGACTAAATCCGTAGTGACAGGCGTTGCATCCTTGAAATAATATGAGCCGCCGTTCAAGTGGTATGTGAGCCTGTAAAGGTTGGCACAAATCGCCGTGAAGTTGGTATCTGTATCATAATCATGAGATGTATCGTCAATTTTGGAAACCACATAAGGGGTCGGAGTATAGCTTGCGGTAGATGCACCTGTTGAAAGATTACTCTGAGTTGCCTCCAATTGGTAGGTCGCATAAGCCCAGGCAGAATGACCTGCATCATTCACTGCCGCAATTCGGAAGAGGTAGCGTGTTCCCAAAGAGAGTTTTACTACTGCCGCCTTGTTGTTTTTGACCAAGCTTCCGGCAACCCAGCCCATGTTAGTGTTGCCGTAAAAATCCTTACCAAGTTTTACAATGTTACCAGCATCGAGACCATCGGTCTGTGTAGTCCACTTTGAATCGTCATCCACGGCAGCTGAAAGGGCAACAGTAGTTCCAGAAAGATTTGCATACTGGATTTCAAAGTAACTTTCGTTGTTTGATGCATCTGTCCAGGCAAGAACCGCATTGTAAGTGTTTGTTGAAGTTGAAGTTGGAGTCATGTAACCTACTGCAAAACCAGTCGGTGCCTTAGGCTTGTAAAGAATAACATCCGGAACATCAATGGTTTTGTCAATTGTTTGGTTTGGCAGGATGATGATAATATCACTCCAGGTATAAGATTTTACAAGATCATCTCCAGACGCCGGACAAGTGAATTTTACTTCAAGATTATAAGTTCCAGGACTTACAGCGTTCCAAGTGACCGTAGAACCAGTTGCATCCTCTGCAAGCTGTTCCGCCTCTGGAGTAGCTGGAAAGAATGTTGCCGGATCTACAGTCTGAGGACTTGAAGAAATGTTTTGAAGGCGACTGGTAATATCTGCAGTGATTGTATAGCTTTGGTTCAGAACTGTAGTTGCATGATCAAGTGACCATGTTCCTGGAGTAGAGGCATCTGTCATACCGTCAAAGCGGAATGTAATTTTTGCTCCACCTGTTCCTGTAAGCCCGTCTGCAGAAAGATAGAATTTGAGAGTGTCAGCAGAGCGTAAATCCACGTTCGCGTAACCGATGTAGTAGGCAGCGGCTTTAACCTCTCCTACAGTCGGGGTGCCCCCTGTAACGACAGTAGGATAGTTTGTTGAATCAACCTTACAAGCAACGAGGGTTAAGTTCCATCTTGAAGCTGAAAGACCGAGAGTGACTTTACCTGTGGTGGTAGAGTTTGCATCAAGCGTAAAAGTGACATTCTTTGGATTTGCGATTGAAGTGTCGCTTCCGTTCAGCTGATTTGTGCCGAAAAGCCAGAATGTGACTTTTTCAGTGTCGGTGAGGCCTGTACCAAGTCCGTCTGCAACGATGGTTCGAGAAGAATTATCTGAATCACCGTTAGAGAGACCCCATTTTGTCAAATCGAGAGCAGCTCCGTCTTCTGCGTAAAGCTGAAGACCGTATTCTTTGTTCATTGAGGCAGACTCAGACACGTCTGCAGCAACTGTTCCAGACATATCAGAGCAGGAAACAAAGAACAAAGCTGTCAGGCTTGTTGCAAGTGCCAAAAGTTTTGAAAGCTTTTTCATATTATCCTCCTATGGTAAAAAGTTCCAAATTGTTTTACTTGTAAAAAACTCACTCTATTGAGATTCCGAAATGACTTCGGAATGACATTTGTTTTGTTTCTGTCTCACTCCCTCCTTTTCCACTTTATGAGATATTTTTTTGATTCAAGTTTGAAATCCATACACTCGCCCTCCCTAATAGTTCACATAGAACTTGACCACATAAATAAGGCAGGAATCTGTGTAGACCCCGCCGTTTTTACCAGTCACAGTAAGGGTGAGTTTATATGTGTGCTCAGATTCAAGCCCTGAGTCCGGCATATAAACCATATAAGCCCTGGTACGCTTGTACTCAGATGTTGAGCCGTCATAATATGTGACGGTAATGGGAGCCAGCGTATCTTCAGCAGCAGGATCCGTTAAAGTCCAGTTGAAATTCCTGCAACTGGAAGGCCCGAAAAGATTCAATGTTCCGATGTCGTAAACATAGTATTCGTCAAACAAAAGTCTGGTCTGGTCATAGCCCGAATCGTCCGGCTCAAGCTCATATTCCGACTCATCCTTGTCGCTCACCGTCACATACCCAGTATTAAATCCCCCGTTGTACCCCTCCAGCATGTCGTCCACGGAGTTGCTGCAGGCCGAGGCCAGAAGCAGGACGAGAAAACTGATACTGAGTACAAAAGCGGATGCCCTTTTCATATCCCCATTCGCCTTTTAGCGGCCGGCATTCACGCGGCGACCGG
>JAFUHS010000064.1 GCA_017468745.1 Treponema sp.
TCAGTCAGCTCTGCAGCACGAAAAAATTTATATCAGTGCGGGGGTCCGAGGTGAACAGATTGTGATTTCCCCGGAGGATTTGGTAAAAGCATGTTCTGCCCAGACCCTCGATTTGATTTTAGAGTAAAAGCGCACCCAGGCGTGGAGCAGTGGCGAAGCCAGTCCGAAGCGGAAGGCGAAGGACCGCGCGAAAAGCAAGCTGCGGAAGGCCTGCAGTGAAGTCATTCTGTGCCCTAAAGTCCGATAGAAAGGCCTGTCTGGAAAAATGGACGCGAACCTAAGTGAGGGAATTCGATATAAATTCCGATATGCTTTTCGGGACAGAACTGGATTCCAATGGGACAGATGTCAAAACCAAAGACAGCCTCAGAGTCTCCGCTGTCATCGTAAGTCAAAGAACCGACGGCAAACTCACCATAAATAGAAAGGCGTGTTCCAATGTCGCTGAAAACCCAGTGACCATAATCGACATGCAGGCCAACATAATAGAAATTCATATAGATATCTTCGGATGTTTTGACAGAATTTCTCGTGAAGGTCTGTTCCCACTTGTCTATAGCGACTCCCGCCATAAAACCTAAACGGTAGTCTGCCATAGGCGGGAAAACAGTAATGTTCAAATCGGTGGCAAAATCCGGCGTAATGCTGTCGGTAGATTTACCGGCAGAAAAAAGAGTTCCCGCAAAATCAGAAAAGCCGGCGACAAATGATTGGGTAAGTCCGTGGAATGTCAGAGCCGGATATAAAGGAATAGCTCCTCGCGCCTCGATGAAGCGATGTCCTTGTTCGCTTGTAATCGTGCTGCCAAGTGAATCCGTGTCAGACTCGTCTGCAAAAGAAGAAAAAGCGAGAGTGAACAGGATGAAAAATCCCAGCAAATATTTGATTTTTGTTTTCATAAAAACTCCTAAATAAAATTATAATATATCTCAATTTCCCCTTATGTGCAGGCGTATTTTTCTCTGGAGATACAGACCTGCCCCCTTTCGTTTTCGCTGACAGTATCAGAATACTCTAGAATTCCAGTTCCGACAACTCTTGTGCTTTATTTTTCAATGACTCCAAGATTTTCGGCAATGAAAGGAATTTTTTTGCAATTTTTAAAAATTTCCCCCGTCATTGCCGAAAACTGAATTTCTTTCGCTATATATAGGCATAGAAAACTTTTTCCAAAAAAGGAGATTTTATGCCCAACGAAAATCTTACGCAAAACAATCCCGTGACCCACCTTGAGATGGGCGGGCTGGCTAGAAGTGCCACCAGCAAAAGCTACAAGGACAGCCTCTTCCGCCTGATTTACAGCGGGAACGACGAGCGGAGCCGGAGATGGCTTCTCTCCCTCTACAATGCCGTCAGCGGCCGAGACTACACCGACATCAGCGGCCTGAGAATCACGACCATCGAGAATGTAATTTACCTGACCATGAAAAACGACCTGTCCTTCCTCCTGGACTGCCAGATGAACCTCTTCGAGCACCAGAGCACCGTCAATCCCAACATGCCCCTTCGCGGCCGCATGTATTTCGGCCAGCTCTACCAGAACGAGGTCAAGCGGCGGAAGAAGAACATCTATGGCGGCTCACTCATCAAAATCCCCTCGCCCCGTTTCATCGTATTCTATAATGGCGAGAGGAGCCTTCCCGA
>JAFUHS010000065.1 GCA_017468745.1 Treponema sp.
AATCCTCGTGAAGCTTGTCAGCGGAAAAATCTCCCTCAAAGATTGCATTGCGCAAAGCCGGAAAGAGGTTGCCGTCGGTCGCACTGCCCCCAAGAACCTCATGTGTAAGGGGGAAACCTTCCTGTGTGTAGATATTACAGAAAGTCGTGACCCTGCCCCCTTGCCCGATTTGCAGAGAAAAGCCTTCCAAAAGACGGTTTATGTTGATTTCCATAAAGCAAACCACCAGCGTCTGTCCGTTAAAAGGAAGGTGGTCAACAGGGCTTGCGATAATTACAGTGCGGTTTTTGCTGTGGGAATTTTTAAGGGAGATTTCCGGTTCGGCAAGGTTCTTGTAGTCAAAATTGTAAAGGTCAATGTCGCTCCGTGTACCTCGTGAAGTATAAATAAGACCGTTTGAATCTACAAAAGCGAATTTTTCAAGACCGTAAAGCTGCTTCATGCGGGCTTGGTATGCCTGTAGTTTTGACACGGAAGAAAGGTCAGATTTTTCAAGAAGACCGATTGCCACATCCAAATCGCTTATATAGTCAGCAAGTTTTCCTGAAACGACCTGCTCGCGGCGGGTGGCAAGCTCGTCAAGGTAGAGGAGACTGACATTTCGGACAGCTTTTTCGGTATCGACGCTGGCACTTTTTCCTGTCCAAAGAGTTCCGAATACAAGAAAAAGAAGGGCTAGCACGCTTCCTTTTAATGTCGCTCCCATAATACCGATTCGCTTTTTTTCCATAAATCCGAAATTCTCCTTACGGACAGTATAACATGAACCTGAAATATTTAATAGAAAAAAAATTACGGTACTAAAATTCTTCCAATGCCATTGCCGCTGCTTCCCACTGCTCGTTAAGCTCGTCAAGTTTCTGAGAAAGCAGGGCGATTTTTGCCTGAACTGCCTTTGCCTTCTCGCCGTTTGAGTAAACCTTCGGGTCTGCCATTTTGTTTTCCTCGCTCTGTTTTTCTTCTTCGGTTCTGGCAATCTCTTCTTCGATTTGAGAAACCTTCTTTTCAGCCTTGCGTCTCTCTGCCTCCAGCTTTTTCTTTTCTTCGTAGGAAAGACGAGCATCGCTTTTGGAGTCAGACAGGGGGCGTTGCGGGGCACTCCCCGCAGAGGGGGTAGCGGAAGACAGCGAAGCTGGCTGGAGTTAGGGGGAGACTTCCCCCTTTGAATTCCTAAATCCTAACTCCTCACTCCTCACTTCCCCATTGCTCCCTGCTAACTCCTCACTGTTTATTCGTTCCATATAGTAGCGGTAATCACCGGGGAAGGTGCGGAAGTGGCCGGGCTTCAGCTCCAGAACGCGGGTTGAAAGTTCTTCGATAAAGCCCCGGTCGTGGCTGACGAAAATCACCATGCCGCCGAAGTCTTTCAGGGCTTCAAGAAGGACATCCTTTGAGTGCATGTCCAGGTGGTTGGTGGGTTCGTCGAGGATAAGGAGATTGACCGGACGCAAAAGGAGTTTGAGCAAGGCAACGCGGGACTTTTCGCCGCCCGAAAGGACATCAAGGCTCTTGAAAACATCGTCGCCACGGAAAAGAAAGGCTCCCAGCATGTCACGGAGCTTTGGGATCAGCTCCAGAGGGGCATCTTCCTCGACGGCTTCAAGGATTGTCTGGCTTCCTTTGAGAGTTTCGGCATTGTCCTGGCTGAAATAGCCCACCTGAACGCCAGAGCCCAGCTTTACGCTGCCTTCAAAATCGCTGTCAACGCCAGCCAATATGCGGAGCAGGGTTGATTTTCCCGCTCCGTTGTGGCCTGCCACCACCAGACGGTCGCCGTTTTCAAGGAGAAGGTCAAGGTTGTCGAGGACTTTGCGCTTGCCGTCGTAGGATTTTGTGATTTTTTCGAGGGTTGCCACAAGCCTGCCTGAGTGGGGAGCGGGCGGAAACTTAAAATGGATTTTTTTGAGGTTTTCGGGGATTACGATTTCGTGCTCAAGAATTTTATCCAGCATTTTCTGCCTTTCCTGAGCCTGAGCCGCCTTTGTAGCCTTTGCCCCGAAACGGTCGATGAATTCCTGCAGATGGCGGATTTCTTCCTGCTGTTTTTCGTATTCTTTTATGAGGGTTTCAAGCTCTACTTCCCTCACTTTTTCGTAGTGGCTGAAATTTCCCGCATAACGGTGAAGGTCGCCGTTGAAAAGCTCGTAGACTTCGTTAATCGTGTGGTCGAGAAAGTAGCGTTCGTGGCTTACGAGAAGGAAACCGCCTGCAAAATTATTGAGTAATTTTTCAAGCCACTCCCTAGCTTCGATGTCAAGATAGTTGGTTGGTTCGTCCAGAAGAAGGATGTCGGGATTGACCATGAGGGCTTTTCCAAGGGCGATTCTCATCTGCCAGCCGCCTGAAAATTCCTCGCATTTTCGGTCCAGGTCTTCGTGGGAAAAGCCCAGGCCTGTGAGAATCTGCTCGGCTGTGGCACTTCGTCGGTTAAAGCCGGAATTTTCCAGCTCGGTGAGGATTGCGTCGTGGCGTTCAAGAAGGGCATTTTGATTTCCTTTGCCCGCCTTCAGGTCGTCGCCGATTCTGTCCAGCTCTTCCTGCAGTTTGTAGCCGAAGCCAAAGGCTTTGTCCGCCTCTTGGCGCAGACTGCAGCCGTGATGGGTAAGTCCGCTCTGGGGAAGATAGGCTATGCGGGCATCTTTTGAGACTGAGCGGCTTCCGTCATCGGGAGTGACGAGACCTGCCATTACCTTGATGAGGGTTGATTTTCCAGTTCCGTTTGCTCCGGTGAGAGCCGCCTTGCTGCCCGCCTGGAGATTTACAGAAACATTTTTAAGAATATCGCGGTCGCCGAAAGCAAGCGACACCTTAGAAAATTGTACGAATGCCATAAAAAATCCTTATAAAATTCCTCACAGATAGGGAGCGTTAAAAAATTGCAAGGCAATTTTAGCGGCTTTCCGAAGCAGCTGTGCTGCGTAGGCTTTAGAGCACACAGAGGTATAAAGTTTGACAAATAAAAATCTCTCTGTGAACTCTGTGTCCTCTGTGAGATTTTCTATTTCTTTTCAAAGAATAAAATCATGGGGCTTGAGCTGCGGGCGGTGACTACTCCGTCTTTGACCGGGGCTTTTGACGCGTCTTCCAGGCGCAAGCCTGTGTCAGTGAGCTTGTAGAGGAAGTTCACGCCCTCTTCCATGCCGGTGAAGTGCA
>JAFUHS010000066.1 GCA_017468745.1 Treponema sp.
ACAGCGAAGTTGACCAGATGATGCTCTCCTTCCCCTGCCTTGCCTCCTACACTACCCTTGCCCTTCCCGCTCCCGGAGGAATCCGCCGCCTCTTCATCCACCACGGACACCTTTACAGCCGCGAAGAACTCAGCTCCTGGCTTCCAAAAGGCTCAATCGTCATTTCAGGTCACACCCATGTCACGGTCATGGAAGAAGAAGCCGGCCTTTTCTACTTCAACCCCGGCTCTATCTCCCTCCCCAAATGCAGCGACGGAAACACCTGCGGAATCCTGAAAATCGAAAATGATACCGTTAAAGTGAGTCTCTACACAATAGAAGGAAAGCTGCTTCGAGAGCACAATTTTAGCCAGTCTCCGAGGCAACTATGTTGATAGGCTAGGGAGAACACTTTTTTTGCTTTATCCCGTATAACTTAATCCAGATTCTGAAGCTCTATGGCGATTTCTTCCATTTCCCGGTCTGTCATGGCGATTGTCTCTGCCACGCGGAAAAGCTCGCGGCGCACGCTCTCCGGCACTTTCGTATTGGTCTTGTAACGAAGCTCGTGTTCAAGGCTGGCCCAAAAGTCCATGGCTATTGTCCGAAGCTGAATCTCAACCTTTACATTATGGGTGCTCTCAGAAAGATAAACCGGAATCTCAATCACCACATGGAGACTCCTGTAACCCGATTCTTTCGGCTGCTTGATGTAATCCTTTTCTTCAAGAAGAGTGATGTCAGGCTGCTTCAAAAGCATGTCCCGGACGCTATAGATGTCAGAAATATAAGGACAGATGACACGCACACCGGCAATGTCATGCAGGTTTTCGACCATGGAATCAAAAGTTACCGGCAGTTTTTTCTTTTCCAGTTTGCTTGCGATGCTCTGAGGCGACTTGATTCTTGATTTTACGGTCTCAATAGGATTTCTCCTGCCGGAAACCTTGTTCTCCTTGTTCAAGATGTCGAGTTTTGTCTCAATCTGCTTGATTGCGCTCTCGTAAACCATCATTATCTGCTGGAATTCGAAAGCCATCTTGTAAAAGTTGTCGGGATTGCTCATCAACTCCTTGTTTATGACTTTCGGCAATTCCCCGCCTTCAGGTACGCTCTCCGCTGCAAGTTCTTCAATATTCAAAATAAAGCCTCAAAAAGAATCCAAAATCGAATTCGGAATAAAAATGTATTTTACTCTTTAAACAAAATATAATGAAAAAAGTTGCAATTCGGCAAGGATTACATTAATTTTCCAAACTTTCTTTCCAAATCCTTAATCAGCTTATACTCAAAAGAATCCACCAGCGCAAGATAAGAAGCCTCAATGACATCGCTTGAAACGCCCATAGTCGTCCAATGCTCATCTCCGTCGCTTGACTCAATCAAAACGCGGACACGGCTGGCCGTAGCAGACTTTCCGTCAAGGACACGGACTTTATAGTCGGTAAGATGAATCTGAGCCACATTCGGATAAAACTGCTCCAAAGCATTACGCATGGCAACATCCAGGGCGTTTACAGGACCGTCACCGTCACCCGCCGTCACAACGACCTTTCCGTCCACATCGATTTTAAACTGGGCAAAGGCGCTCTGGTCATCGGCAAAACGGGGAAATTCACCACTTGTTTTATAATAGTGAAGATTGAAAAATGGCTGGTACTTTCCGATTGCCTTCCGCACGAGGATTTCAAAACTTGCGTCCGCACCCTCAAACTGATAGCCGTCATGCTCCAAATCTTTTACCCGCTTGACGATTTCAGCCACCACAGGACTTGACTTTGTGAGAGACTTGTCGAATTTCT
>JAFUHS010000067.1 GCA_017468745.1 Treponema sp.
CGTCACCGCCGAATTCAAGATAATCATCCAGGTTTCCCGCCACGGTTTTGTATGTTGAGACCGCATAAAGAGTCTCCACTTCTTTTGAATCTTCTGCAGCCGCGGCTTTTTTGGGACCGCAGCTAATGAAAGTAAGGGCAGCAGCCATTGAAGCCGCCGTGATTACTGATTTTGCTGTTCGTTTCATATATTTTCCTCCAATTATTTACTATTTTGCGGTGATTATGCTAGGCAAAACCACCTGAAATTATCATCTCCTGCCTGACGCGGGAATCTATTTCGTAAGCGTTGTATGCAAGGTTGTTTCCAAATCCATGAGAGCCGAAATATAAGACATTTTCTTGCTCAAAAGACCAAGCTTCGCCTGATTCAGTTGGCTCTCCGAATCCCTCAAATCAAGCAGCTCCATGGTACCGTTTCGGTAAGAGCGAGCAGACATATCATAAGCTTCCTGCGCTACCTGCACAGTCCTTCCCATGGAATCAATCTGCTGTTTGGCCGCATTAAGCGTGTCCACGGCTTTTTTCACCTGCATTTTCTGATTTTCTTTGAGAGTTTCCATCGTGATTTCAAGTTTCGCTATATTAGCCCTCAAATCTGCCGCCTGCTGTCGGTTCGAGCTGAAAGGAAGCATATTCGTCAGGTTCCATGCGAGGGTCGCGGAGAAGCTGCCCGAATCATACCATTTATCGTCTTTTCCGATATCCCCGAGGAAACCAAAGGCCTTGTCCATATAAACCGGCTGCCATGAGTAATTAAGGGAGAGAGCCGGAGTATAGCTCGACAAATTTAGAGCCGAAAGCTGCATTTTCATAATCTCGATGTTTTTCTTCATTGACAGGATATCAAGGCTGCCGTCACCATATTTGGCGAGCAAATCATCCGCATCAGCTTCTATATAAGTAGGCTCGATTGAGCCTTCCAACTGCAATTTTGTTCCCACCGGCATACCGAGCATAAAGGCAAAGGTGTCAAGCTGCTGGTCAAAAGACCGTTCCGCATCCTCAACATCAGGCTTGGTGTTCTCGTAGTTGACCTGAGCCTGAAGCATTTGAATCCGCGGAATAGCACCGTTTCTGAAATTCGTATTCGCCTGATTGTAACGCTGGCGGGCATTTTCCAAAGTCGTCTGCTGAATCTTAAGATTTTCCTGCTGAATCAAGATTCCGAAAAAAAGCTTCTTGATGTTTACGATTGTCTCATTGTTGGTCTGCTCAAAGGAGATTTTTCCAGCCTCATAGCTTGCCTTTGCCGCGCGAATCTGCTGAATATAAGCCAGCGAAAGATTCAGCCCGACAGAAACGCCGCCAACCACGGACCACCTAGACTCTTCATCATCGTAATCAGTCGTCACTGGGAGCAATTTTGAGTTTGCGCCGTGATTCATGGCGATGGCACCATTTATGGCAGCAGCTGTTCCCGCATTGCTGGGAGAATATTCCGTGGCCCTGCTCATTGTTCCCGTGGCCTGAACCGTAGGCAAAAATACGTTCCATGAGTATCTTGAGGCACGGGCCTTTATCTCCAAATCTATGTCATTGCTTTTAAGAGTGCGGCTGTTTTCCAGCGCATATTTCACAGCATCATCAAGCGTAAGCTTCACGACTTCTGCATTTTCTTTTTTTCCCTCGGATTCTGAGCCTGCGTTCTGGGCGAAAAGAGCCGCTGCCGCAAAACCAATCAAAATCAGACTTGCGATTTTTTTCATTTATTCCTCCCTGTATTTTATTCCGTTAAAAATATATTCAATCATGAAATCAAAGCCTTTCATGAATTTTTCTTTTGTAATGTCCTTGCCCTTTGCCTCCACGAGAAAGGCCACTGGAAGGATGCCAGTCCAAGTAGTAATCACTTTTGCCGGATAAGGAAAGCCTAGATTCGGCGAGGTGAGTTTTTCGGGAAGCTGTTTTTCCCAGAAATTGCATGGCTCGCCGTAATCATCTTCCGTTCCGACCCTCTCCACGGGATTCTCGCCGGTCATCAGAAGCCAGCCGCAAATCGGGATGATTGAGAGCCTGTGAGTGAAATATTCCAGCTCGGAGTACATCTGAATCAGTATGTATTCGGTGAAATTCTTTGCCTCCGAGACATTTTCGTTGATAATCGTGTTAAGAAGAGAAAGCTCCTTATTGATAAGACACTTTATCATCTGATTTTTGTTATCAAAATATTCATAAAGGCTGCTTTTTGCCATGTTAAGCTCTGCGGCAATCCTCTCTACGGTGACTCCGCCCATCTTGTATTTTTTGATAACAGCCGCCAGCGCCGTAAAAATGCGGTTTTCGGCCGGGAAAGCATCATCGGAAATGTGGCTCAATTCCCGGATTTCCTGCCTGCGTTTTTCTGAAATCTGGATAGGATGCAGGGGATGGTCAGGGGAAGTGTTTCCGGCAAGGCCTTCAATCAGAAGGTTCACCACATTGGCAGAGAAATTTTCCGGTGTCTTGCTTATTTTTCCAAGACAATGCAACTGTTCCTGCAATTTTACGAAATAAAAAATCGACATTCCCGAAAAAATATGCTTTGCGAAAAGGCGCATGTCAGACTTGAAATTATTGAGGTAAAAATCCTTGTTGCCTGAAAAGAAAGAAATATCCCTCTCGCAGAGTTTTGTAAAAAGGTGCTCCTCATAATTGACGTTCTGGGACATCTGAGCGATGAAATAGTTTATGTGAGACGGATTTTCAATAAAATACTGAATAAGCCCCGTAAGGGATTTTTTTGATGATTCCAAGTCCTTTGCGGCAATGTCTTTAAGAAGGAAGGACATGTTGTCCACGATTCGGTTTTCCATCGCGTCCAGCAAATCGTCCTTGCTCTTGAAATGACGGTAAATGGCAGGCTTTGAGATTCCAACCCTTGACGCCAGCTCGTTCATCGAAAACGAGGCATGACGGGGGTCTTCGAGGAAAGTGAAGGCCGTATCGAGAATAAGCTCTTTTGTCGTTTTTGAATTTTCGTTTCTTGCCATAAAAAGTTACCGAACAGACGGTAACTACAATATACCGAACAAACGGTAACAAGTCAAGAAAATCTTTCTAGATACACAATATTATGTTATACTGATTCAGCTTTATGCTGATTTTTGAACTGTTAGATTCTGAGGGGCCGGGCTTTCTCCAAGTCAGGAACCAAGTTTATGATTTTCTTCTCGCTAACGAACACAAATGTGTTTCCCTGGTCTCTCATTTTCAAAAGAAAGACACGAAAATCCTCTATATCCTTGATGAGCGGAATGTACTGTGGGGAGTAATTTCCATTTCCCCGGGCGGGCAAATTCTCCATTGCCTTGAAAGCGATGTCGTTCTTCCCGTTATAGAGCAATACTTTTCTCTTGCCAAACCACAGAAGCTTTTCAGCATTATCGGCGAGCAGAAATACACGGAGGCGCTGGGCAAAATCTTCCTGAAGCTGATGGGCGTGGTCTCAAAATCATCCGTCGACTACATGCTCATGGAATACAACCAGTCAGTGGCGGAGGAAGCGGTCTTAAAAGCAAAAAACACCCCCCAAAAAAAGGCTTTTTTGGCAGACTGCGAGATTTTTGACTGCAAAGACTCTGATTTCGACGCTCTTTTTCCCCTGCAGAAAGCCTACGAAATCGAAGAAG
>JAFUHS010000068.1 GCA_017468745.1 Treponema sp.
ATTTATGGCACCCATGCATTCCTTTGAAAATATCATGCCCTGGATTTTGTATCACCACGAGCGCATTGACGGAAAGGGCTATTACGGTCTTACGGCGGAGCAAATCCCCCTGCCTGCGAAAATAATCTCAATCTGTGACACATATTCTGCAATCACCATGCGCCGCTCATACAAGGAGCCAATGACCCACGAGACAGCAATGAAAATCATCAACGATGTGGCGGGAAGTCAGCTGGACGCACGGCTGGTCAAGATTTTTAATTCAATTCCGAAATCTGAGATGGAAAAGTGTATGCCAGACTTGCTTGGTCTGATTTAGTCCTTAGCCTACATGCCGTTCAAAAGGAGTGAAATCCAAAATCTTCTCGATGTCGCTCATGGCATCTGCCGGGATTGCAAGTTCTGTGGCGGCGAGATTGTTTTTGAGCTGGGAGACTTTGCTTGCTCCTGTAATCACGCTTGATATGCAGGGTTTTGCTAAAATCCATGCAAGTGCGAGTACGCTCATATTCGTTCCGAGTGAATCTGCTATTTTTTGTAATTTTTCAACTTTATCTAGATTCTCATCTGTGAGCAGCTTGTTGATTTGTCTGTCCGCCTGATGAGTTGCCCGGCTTCCCTCTGGGTAAGGCTCGCCTTTTTTGTATTTGCCGGTTAAAAGCCCCTGTGCGAGAGGGGAAAATGGCGTGATTCCGATTCCGTGTTCCTGACAGCTTGCCATGATTTCATGCTCGATGTAGCGATCTATCATGTTGTATTGGGGCTGAATCACAGTGAGTGGATGCAGGTTGTAGCGGGCGATAATTGATTCTGCCTTTTCAATGCGGGCGGCTCCCCATTCTTCGCTGACTCCATAATAGAGGATTTTACCCTGACTAACCAAATCGCTCAGGGTGCGAAGAGTTTCTTCCATTGGTGTTGTGGAGTCAAATCGATGACAGTAGTATAAATCAATGTAGTCCAAGCCCATGTTCTTTAGCGAGCGGTCAATATTTTCAATGATATGTTTGCGTGAAAGCCCCCAGTCGTTCGCTCCTTTTCCTGTGGGAAAGAAAACTTTGCTTGATATTATGTAGCTTGAACGGGGGTAGTCGCGGAGAACTCTTCCCAAGAATTTTTCGGCTTCACCACCGCTGTATGCGTCCGCACAGTCAAAAAAATTCACGCCGTTTTCATAGGCTTCATGAATAACTTCTTTTGCCGTGTCCTGCTCGGCATTTGAGGCTAATGCTGTCATCCAGCTGCCGACCGCAATTTCGCTTACTTTAAGACCTGATTTTCCCACATTTCTGTATTTCATAAAATATTATTCTAACAGGGCTTTGAAAAAAAGCAAGTTTTTCAATCTTTTTGCATAAGACTTGCATATTATTTAAATAAACGCTATTCTTTTTGCATAAATATACGGTTTTACCGAAATTTCTTGTAAATAGAGGCATATCATGGCAAAAGAGAAAGTTGTTCTTGCTTATTCTGGTGGATTGGACACAACGGTCATTATCCCCTGGCTCAAAGAAAATTATGATTATGATGTTATCGCTGTCTGTATCGATGTAGGTCAGGGCGATGACTGGGAAGCTATCAAAGGCCGTGCCCTCAAAACCGGTGCTTCTGCCTGCTATGTTGTTGACGCTCGTCAGGAATACATCGAAGAATACATCTGGCCGGCTCTCAAGGCAAATGCCGTCTACGAGGATGAATATCTTTTGGGAACTTCAACAGCCCGCCCTCTTATCGGAAAAATCCTTGTTGAGTATGCTCGTCAGGAAGGTGCCGTCGCAATCTGTCACGGTGCTACCGGTAAGGGAAATGACCAGGTACGCTTCGAGCTTGCAATAAAGGCTTTTGCTCCTGACCTCCGCGTAATCGCTGCCTGGCGCGATGACAAATGGAACATGGACAGCCGTGATGCTGAGATTAAATTCCTTGAAGACCGAGGGCTAGAAGTTCCAATGAAAAAAGACCAGTCTTACTCTCGCGATGAGAACATCTGGCACATTTCTCACGAAGGCCTTGAGCTTGAGAAAACTGAGAATGAGCCTAACTATCCTCACATGCTCAAAAATACTGTCGTTCCAGAGAAAGCTCCGGAAGACGGCGAGTATGTCACAATCGAATGGGAGAAGGGAATTCCTGTTTCTCTCAACGGCAAAAAAATGAACGGTCTTGAGCTTATGCTTGAGCTCAATAAAATCGGCGGAAAGAACGGCGTCGGCCTTGTCGACATCTGTGAGAACCGCTGTGTCGGCATGAAGAGCCGTGGCGTTTACGAGACACCGGGCGGAGCAATCCTTTATTTTGCTCACCGCATGATGGACCACATCTGCCTTGACCGTGACACCTACCACTACAAGCAGCAGGTTTCTCTCCGCCTCGCAGAGCTCATCTACGACGGAAAGGTGTTCACTCCGCTTTACGATGCCCTTATGGCTTTCGTTGACTCAACTCAGGAAACTGTCACTGGCTGGACAAAAGTCAAGCTGGTTAAAGGTCAGATTCGTGCTGCCGGAAGCGGCTCAAAATACAGTCTCTACAATGAGGACATCGCTTCGTTCACAACTGGCGAGCTTTACAACCACAAGGACGCTCAGGGCTTCATTACTTTGTTCGGTCTTCCTCTTAAAGTCCGCGCAATGATGGAGCAGAAAGTAGGCGAGGGCAGGGCAATTGCCGAAAGCAAAAACCTGAAGAAACGACCTACAGAGTAATAAAAGAAGACACGAATTACACTGATTAATACGAATTGAAAAAGACACGAATTGTGTTTTATTTGTAAAATTCGTGTAATTCGTCAAGTCATTGCCGTGTCTAAGCAAGGGCGACAAGTAATGCCCTTGAGCACGGCAATGACTCATACTTATTGGACAGCCTCATTTTTCCCGAACTTCCCTTAAATACCTGTTTCTTTCTATAGCTATTTGTGATATACTTATTTTCTTAATGAAAGTATTGTTCCTTGCCCTTATGGGGCTTTTGCTTGCCTTCGTGCCTTTTGGTGTAAAAGGTCTCAGCAAGAAAAAAAATCTTCTCTCTGTGCGTATGTTTAATATTCTTGCTCCGGCGGGAATTTCTGTTATTGCCCATGTCATAGTCATTCTGTCTCAAAATGAAATGCTGGCTCTCATCGCCTATTCATTTTATTTTGCCAGCGCGACATGGATTTCAACGGCGATATTTTCTTTCTGTGTCCAGTATTCTGGTGATGGAATCAACCGGAAAATCTATCGGATTCTTGTCCTTCCTCTGACCTTTATCGATAACATTGCGGTCTTCGCCAATATTACTCATCCCTTCATGTTTTCCGTCTATTACATGCGTTGGGGAAGCAGTTTTTATCTTAAGTATCTTCCTACAAAACTGTTCTTGGCTCATGTTTTCTTCGGCTATCTGCTGTTTGTCTGGAGCTTTATCATTCTCTTGCAGCGGGTAATCAAAGAACCGCGTATTTTCCGTATAAAATACTATTCCCTGCTCATTTCACTTGCCATTATCCTTATCTCTAATATTGCTTATGTGCTGGTTGATATCCCTTTTAATTTTTCAATTCTGGTCTATGGGGGCTGCTTTATCGCGATTTACTTTGTCGTTACGGACATGATTCCTAAGCGGCTCATCCAAAAAACTCTGGGGCTTATTTCTGACAATCTTGCAAACGGAATCGTTCTTTTTGATAATGCAGGGCATTGTCTTTATGTAAACGCTTTTGTCCGTGAGCTTTTTGGTAAGGACTCTGATTCTGTTCTGGATTGCGATTTAATTTCTGAATTCCGTGAGCAAAAGGCAAAGTCGGGGCTTGACTCGGAAACTGTATTTTCTGCCGAATTTGACTATAACACCGAAGAAGAACGGCGGATTTTGCAAATTTCAGATTATTACATAAAGGAAGATTCGTACACTCTTGGGCATTATTATTTCATCATGGATATTACTGATTCAAAAAATCAAATTTATGAAGAAAAAATGCTTCGGACTCGCGACAAACTTACAAGTCTTTACAATCAGGATTATTTCTTTGAGAAAGTCGAGCATCGTCTTAAATTTGACCGTTTTACTCCATATTATCTTATTATAACTGATATTGTTAATTTCAAACTGATTAACGATTTGCATGGAAAAGCCTTCGGTGATATGATTTTAGTCCGCCTCGCTGAGAGTATAAGGCAAAATGCCGCTCCCGATGATATTTACGGTCGTCTATACAATGACCACTTTGTCATGCTGATTCCAAAAAGACATTTTGATAATGAGGCATACATCGAGGCTTTCCAAAATTGTGTCAAATATATGGATAATTTTTCCTACACAATCGTAGGTCATATGGGAGTCTATGAAATTGACGATTTATCGCTCCCTGTTTCTGTTATGTGTGATCGTGCTTTTTTGGCTCTGGACACGATAAAAAAAGATTATAAAACCACCCTTGCTTTTTATGATAATATGCTTCGTCTTGAAGTGCTCCAGATGCAGATTCTTATGAATGAATTGCCTCAGGCATTAAAGAGCGGGCAGCTCCAAATGTATCTTCAGCCGCAGGTAACAAAAGACGGAAAAACTGTTGGGGCGGAGGCTCTCGTTCGCTGGCATCATCCCAGCCGTGGTGTAATCCCTCCTGCGGAATTCATTCAGGTTATCGAAAAAATAAACATTATTTCTGATGTCGACCGTTACATTTGGGAATGTGCCTGTGAGAAACTCGCAGAGTGGAAAAAATTAGGCAGAAGTGACCTGACGATTTCGGTGAATATTTCCGCAAAAGATTTTTTCACCATGGATTTGTACGAAACTCTTACGGGATTGGTGAAAAAATACGATATTCCATCAAAGAATCTTAATCTTGAAATCACCGAGACTGCAATTATCATGGACTTGGACAATCAGACCCGGCTTTTAGACAGGCTTAGGGCAGCGGGTTTTGTAGTCGAGATGGATGATTTCGGCAGCGGATATTCAAGCTTGAATATGCTCAAAGATATTTGTGTGGATGTTCTCAAAATAGACATGGCCTTTTTACAGAAATCAAAAAATGATGAAAAAAGCCATGTGATTCTCGAAAAAATTATTATGCTTGCTAAAGAACTGGGGATGCAGGTCGTTACTGAGGGCGTTGAATCCTTGACACAGGTTGACTTCCTCGCTGAGGCAGGCTGCGATTTGTTTCAGGGATTTTATTTCTCCAGACCTATTCCTATTGCAGACTTTGAAGAAAAATACTTAAAATAAAACAAGGAATAAAATATGAACGAGATTACAACTTCAGAACTTACATCTGCTGACCTCGAAAATGCGCTCAAAGAGATGTGCGCCATTCTCTCAAAAAGCAATGATTCTTCCCTAATATACGATTTTTTCGGCTGTCTCTTTACTCCGGCAGAACTGAATGACTTTGCTAAACGCTGGCTTTTAGTCCGTGAAATTGACAGGGGGACGACTCAGCGGGAAATCGCAAAAAAATTCCATATCTCTCTCTGCAAAATCACCCGCGGTTCAAGGGAATTAAAAAAAGAAGATTCAGCTTTCCGAAAATTGCTTGATTACGCAGATTCTTTATAATGAGATGCAGATGCACACAGATGAACGCGGATAGTAGTATAAAAAAAATAATCTGCGTGTATCCGCGTGTATCCGCGTCAAAATTCACATTGAAGAAAGACTCTTAATTCACTATAATAGACCTCAAATTTTTTACGAGATTTTACGAGGTTTGTGTATATGCACGCTATTGAATTGGAAAAAGCTTACAATCCTAAAGATTTTGAGGACCGCATTTACGGTCAGTGGGTGGAGAAGGGCTACTTCAAGCCTTCAAGCGATGAGTCTTCACCTGTCCACAATCAGCGAAAATCATCTAACATCAAATATACTGTCGTCATTCCGCCGCCAAATGTCAC
>JAFUHS010000069.1 GCA_017468745.1 Treponema sp.
ATTGAAGATTTGGCGGAAGAAGGCTGCCGTCTTATTTTTGCGGTGAGTTACGGACACGGAGAGACGGTTAAGAAAAAGGCGGCAAAATATCCCGAAATTCAGTTCTGTCATGCCACCGGCGACCTTGCAGACCAGGAGCCTATTCTTCCAAATTATCACACCTTTATGGGAACAATCCACGAAGGCCGTTATGTCTGCGGAATAATCGCGGGAATGAAGCTTGCAGAGCTGATTTCCAAAGACAAAATCAAGCGGAATCAGGCAAAAGTCGGCTATGTGGGAGCCTTTTCGTATGCGGAAGTGATTTCCGGCTACACGGCGTTTTTCTTGGGCGTGCGCAGCATTGTTCCTGAAGCCGAAATGGTGGTGCGCTATACAAACACTTGGAGCAATCATGTAATCGAAAAGAAAACCGCGGAAGAGCTGATTAACGAAGGCTGCGTTATCATAAGTCAGCACTCCGACACGGCGGGGCCTGCCATTGCCTGCGAAGAAGCCAGCGTCAAACGGGGAAAAACGGTCTTTCATGTGGGCTACAATCAGAGCATGACGGATGTCGCTCCTACCACTTCCCTTGTTTCAAGCAGGATTGACTGGAATCCCTACATTTTGGGTGCGGCAAAGGCTGTTCTTTCCGGGAAATCCATCGAGAAAGTCGTAAAAAGTCCTTACAAAAACAATGACGCTGCGGCAGGATTTGACCGGGGCTGGATTGAGATTGTAGGTCTTAACCGCCATATCCTTGCTCCCGGCACGGAGGAAGCCCTTGAAAAAACAGTGAGGCTCTTTAAGGGCGGAAACATAACGGTCTTTCAGGGAAATTATTGGGGAGTGAATCCCTTTGACGAAAACGATGTATGGGATTTACGAAAGCCTTTCATCGAATGTGAGAAGCGCAGCGCACCTGGTTTCTGCTATGTTCTGAAAGATGTGATTACGGTGGAGGAGTGAAAAAAAATGCTGGGTATCGTCCTGAACCTGATTCTGGTTTCACTTGCCGTTCTTGCCCTTGCGGCTGGAACATCTTTTTATGTACAGGAAAAGGAAGCCGGCTATGTCCGGGGCTACACGCACCTTTTTTCCATTGCAGTTTTTTTCATCTGTGCAGGCTATGGCATCATGGGCTTTCTGCCCTATGTGAAGTACGCTTTTATTCCCCGTCTGGTGGGGCTTTACGGAATAGATGTTTTCCTTCTCATAGAACTTTCCTTTCTTACTATGGAATTAAAGCGGAAGCCTGGAATCCGCGGAGTCATCATCGGAATCTTTACCCTTTATGTGCTTTTGGATCTGCTTATTTTCGGACGGCCTTCCGCCCTCAATTATGTCCGCTATGATTTTCACACAGCCTACGAAAACAAGATAACAGGAGCCTTTCTTTTTCATTACTCATTCGTAATTGTCATCTGCCTTGTGCTTTTGTATCACGGAATAAAATGGTACAAAAGTCAGAAAAACAAAAGGGACAGGATTTTCGTGGTGGAAATCATTCTGGCGAATTTTGTCCTCCTCTTTGCCGCCCTGCCTGACATGTTCAATCTTCCTTTTGCCAAAAAATATCCGACATTTTTCTACAGCCTGGCCTTTTCAATCATTTATTTTTCTTACTGGATGGCAATAAGGTATCACCTGGCTTTTACACCTACCGTAAAAAATGTAAGCCAGGAAATTTTCTATTCGATAGATGTTCCCGTGCTGATTTTCGACCTTGAAGGTGCGGTGAGCCTCTTTAACCCTGCGGCAGAAGAAAAATGCGCCATCAAGGACGGCAGGAAGGCAACAATCAGAGACCTTTTTACCCTTTCTGATGTGGAAATCCTGCGGCTTTTGGCAAAGGCGAAAAAGGGAAGCCCGGGAAAAATCGAGACAAAAATCAAGTCAGACCAAAAGCCCTGCAGCATTCACTACACAATCCGCATGGACTACACGGGCGAACCTTTCTGCATCATCGGCACGGTGGTGGTGAAGGACATTCAGAACAGTGAGGAGACCGAAAAATGACAAACAATTCCCAGAATCCCTACAAGCCCAGTCAGATAATAATTCTCGTCCTCTTCTGTATGGTGACGAATGTGGGCGGCCGTGTTATTGCAGACAGTCTGACCCTGCCTTTGTGGGCGGACTGCTTCGGAACTTTTCTTGCCGCCTATGCACTGGGGCCGGTCTGCGGCGCCATTGTCGGACTTTCGGGAAACATCCTCCACGGACTCATAAATCCAATCTCCTTTGTCTACGCCCTCACCAGCGTCTTTATTGCCGTCATCGTCGGTGTCATGGCGCGGAGGGGCTGGCTGGAAAGCCTTCTTAAAACCATGAGCCTTTCCGTGCTCGTCACTCTTGTCTGTACTTTCATTTCCGTGGTGCTCAACGTAACTTTC
>JAFUHS010000070.1 GCA_017468745.1 Treponema sp.
GGAATGGGCTTTGATGTTTTGAACGAGGCATGCCGCTACACGCCAGACGAAAATTTCACGGAGCAGAAATTCAACGATGTCGAAAAGGCGAACATAGAATTTTTAAGAAAGCTGAAAAACAAATTGTGATTATCATACGAGGAGATAGAACTATGAAAAAAGCAATCATCATCTGCGTCGCGGCGACTAGGCGGCACATGCGGGCGGTGCGGGGTTGCGGACAAAGCCCGCGCCACCGATTTTTAGGAGGAATAACGCAAATGAAAAAGCTGACAGCAACACTTTTTGTGCTTTTTGCGCTCGCTGTGACGGCATTTGCTGACAGCGGAAAGAAAGAAATCAATGTTGATATGGTGAAAATCCCCGGCACGGACATCGAAATGCTAAAGACGGAAGTGACACAGAACTTGTATGAAAGCGTCATGGGCGTGAATCCAAGCCATTTCAGGGGAGCGGACAATCCCGTGGAAAGCGTAAGCTTGTATGACGCGATTTATTTCTGCAACAAGCTGAGTGCCCTGCATGAACTGACACCCGTGTATGCGGTGGACGGCGAGAGCGATGTTTCAAAGTGGGAGTATGAGCCGAACGGCGATGTAAACAGATACCGTAAACCCAAAGAAGTCAATGGCGTGATTACACAGAATACTGATGCGGACGGCTACCGTCTGCCCACCATGAATGAATGGATGAACGCCGCGCACGGGGGCGAAAGCCACAAGTATGCAGGAAGCAACCGCATCAATAAAGTTGCTTGGTATCAAAAGAACAGCGGCCACTCCACGCATCCTGTCGCTCAAAAAACCCGAACGGCTACGGTCTGTTCGACATGAGCGGCAATGTGTGGGAATGGCTATGTGACAAGGACGGCTCTCGCCGTTGGTACAGAATCGGCGGCTCATGGAACAACTATCTTCCGGAAGTTTGCGCAGTTGACTACGCCGACAGCACTTTTGCGGCGTCGCAGGACTTTGACCTTGGCTTTCGCATTGTCCGCAGAGCCAAGTAAAAGCGGCACATGCGGGCGGTGCGGGGTTGCGGACAAAGCCCGCACCGCCGTAGGAGGAATAACACAATGAAAAAACTAACTGCAATGCTTTTTGCCTTTCTCGTGCTTGCAGGGGCGGCGTTTGCTCAAAACTACAACAACGGTAACGGAACGATTTTGTCCGAAGAAACTCGCGGTGAGTTTGAGATAGTCCATCGTAAGCACGAGCAGACGGTAACGATGTCCGAAAATGCCGATATTCTGGAGCCTGAGCGAATCCTATGGGATGACTTTACTTTATGGGAGAATTTTTCCTACAGGTGGGCACCCAAAAGTGTTTTGGAAGAAGAATGCGGTGTCTCACCGCTTATTGATGATTGCTCAGGCAAGGTGATTCACATTATGGAAATACTGAAAATCAGCAAGGCAGGTAAAAACACCCACTACGCATACTATGTCGAGGTCGAAGGTGAAAGAGGATACATGTATGCAGAGGATTGTGATTTTTACGACGAGGGGTACTGGTCTGTTGTCGGAAGCATCTTTAGTTCGGGAAGGCAGTGGACGGTCAGGAATGCAAAGAAGAGCGGTCATTTTGAGATAAAAGAACGCCTTTTTGTGAGGGACAAGCCCGGAACAAAAGGAACGAACAAGATTTATTTATTCTATGAGAATGCCAAACTTCCCGAGGAATACGAGCATGGAGCGTATGTAGAAGTTATACATGCGACCGAAGAGCAGGAGACAATCGATGGAAAGACGGGAAGGTGGCTTGAGATTAAGTACAAAGACATACAAGGCTGGGTTTTTGAAGGGTATGTAGACTGTACTTTGTTTTATGGATGGACACCAGAAGACTGCGTAGAAATGATGTTTACTTATGGGCGGCGATAGGAAAGGAGAAAAACAAATTGAACTCAAAACACAAATTCACGCGGCTGACGCTCTCGTTTCTGATTTCCGAAATACTGGCAGTCATAATGACGGCAAGCATTGTAATCTCGGTTTTTATTTTTCCAGAGTCGGACTCAGCCGAAATTGCAAGTGTGATTCTTGAAGTCTGCGCAGTTCCCGTTTTTTTGCTTTCAATTTTTGGAATTGTCGAATCCGTCCGACTGTTCAAAAAAAAGAAATCCTCATGGAAAACCACCGTTATTTTTATATTCTCGATTCTGAATCTGCTTATTTCGGGGATTATA
>JAFUHS010000071.1 GCA_017468745.1 Treponema sp.
AAAACGAATTCCTCTGCCTTGCTGCGCTGCTGAACCGACTTTTTAAAAGTGTCGTTCTTTTTCCAAAACTCTAAAACTTCTTCTTCCTGCTTAGGAAAATCAACCTTTGCATCAACTGATTTGTACACAATATTCCTCGTAAATGACGGAATTTTTGATTCCGAAAGATTTTGCAAATATTATAGTGAATTTTTAGGGTGCAATCAACTAACCGCATTGGATCACCTTTATAAGTTCTTTTCAATCCCTATCTGTTTTGACCGGGATGACCGCACCCCCGTTTTTTTGCTATGAATTTTGGTAAAACTTGTTTTTTTTCTTTATTTTTTTTAAAAATTGCCTTATACTTAGCTTAAGAAAAACATTTTTCAAGGAGATTTTATGAAGAGGAAAAAACTAATTTTACAAAGTGCAGGCATATTGCTTGCAGCACTTCTTTTAAGCTGTGCCAATGATTCTGGGGGGGGGGGACGAGAAAAACGACTCATCCACTTCCAGTGAACTAGAAAAAAACATCTCTCAAGTTTTGGGGCGCGGCTACAATGTTTTCAGCGATTATATAACCCCGCGTAAAGTGTTACCAAATCAGATTATAGACCTCAATCTGGTCGAAAAGAAGATGGGCTTTTCAAAAAAGAAAATCGGGCAGACTCTCTATCTGACAAAAGTAGGCGATAGCCTTCAATCCTACCAGAAAGCGTTGAGCACTTCAGTAAAGGTTTCTTATGGGATTGATAAATTATTTTCGGCATCCCTTTCAACAACCTTCAGCGAGAACTTAACGGGCGAAAACAAATATTCCTATGCCTCAGTCCACACAACTGTACAACAATATGCATGTAGTATAAGGAATGTAACGGAAGCGGGAATGCCGCAACTCGTAGAATGTATAACTCCGGAATTCCGGGCATCCATTGAAGGCTTCATGAAAAACGAGAATTTCAGTCCGGCAACACTCTTCGGCGAGTACGGTACACATGTAATTCTGGGAGCTACCTTTGGCGGTCGATATGATTATTACAAGGTCTACAGCAGGGTAAAATCAAGCGAGACTTACAAACTCAATGTAAAGCTTTCAGCCTCATACAGCAGCTCAACTGGCGAGGACGAAGAAAAGACAAGCATAGCTGGATCCGCAGGTGTAAACAGTAAAAATGTCGACACATCTGATATTTCGGAATACAAGACCTACACAGAAATTCTAGGTGGTACTAATGCCTTCGGTTCAGACCTTAAGGATCCTGACAGCTATCAGAAATGGATTTCATCCGTAGAACCTGAAGCAAACTGGACTCTCATCGGCTTTGACGCGAGCGACAACAGCATTTTTCCAATTTGGGAACTCATAAAAGTAATGGGAAGCGGCAAATCGGGAGACAAGTATTTCGAATTCGCAGAAAAAGTAGGCTCTGGCTATGTGGACTATGCAAAAGAGCAGAATTTGAAATATCAGGCAGCATATGCGGACTGGACAGACCCGAATGACCAAGGAAGGCAGTGCGTTTGGGATTTTCTCCCTCAGCGTCTGGCAAATGACTATAACTCAAAGCCAGTCATCGATAAGGAAGTCGATCTCGGAAACGGCTTGAAAGCAAATGTCGCTTACTACCCCATTAAGCAAGATTTGAGGCATAATGCTGGAGGAGATTACGAATATATTTATGTCGCCTATTGTGATGTATACAACGATAAAGTCATAGTGAAAGACTCTACCGGAAAGGAGTCAGTAACAACTCTTCCTCCTGTAAACGAGATAGTCGTGGATAATGTCGTTGAGGATTTGTCATCGAATAGTTATACATACACCGAGAAACTGCATTACGATTCGCAGACGGGATCTAGTCATGGCGGCTGGATGATAGGCTTCAAGAGGGGTAAACAGGGAGCGGTCCGCGATGCCTACATATGGAATAACACCACAGAGCACGATGTCTTCACGGATCGTGGACCTGCGCTGGGAAAATATGACACCTATGGAGCCGATGAAGTCGGACATTCAAAATCGGATATGAAAGGTAAAAGAGGGCAAAACATCAACCGTTACATGGGTGGATCCTATGACAACATGTTTATCTATTACCGCTGCGACCAGCAATAAGAGCAACGCTAAAGGAGTTTTCAAATGAAAAAATTTCTTTTTAAGATACTTATTTGTTTTGCTGCGTTTTCGGCAATTTTTCTTGCCGCATCATGCTCAGACGACAGCTCTTCATCGGATGATAATGATTTGGGCTCGGGAACTCAGTGCGTCTGGGATTTTCTCCCTCTGTATCTGGGAAGCGACTATACATCAATGCCAGTCATCGATATGCCAGTTTATGTCGGAAACGGCAAGATGGCCACTGTCGCCTATTATCCTATCAAGGAAGATTTGAGACATAATGTTGGTGGAGATTACGAATACATTTATGTTGCCTATTGTGATGTGTACAGCGATAAAATCATAGTTAAAGACTCTACCGGAAGGAGGACGGAAACAAGTCTTGCCCCTATAAACGAAATAGTCGTGGATAATGTCGTTGAGGATTTGGCGGATAATGGTTATACATACACCGATAAAATACATTACGACTCGAATACGGGAGTCTTGCGTGGTGGCTGGATGTTAGGCTTCAAGAGGGGTAAATCGGGAGCGGTCCGCGATGTCTATATATGGAATGACACCGAAGAGCGCAATAGCTTCACGGATTATGGGCCTTCCAAGTCCGAAAATATTGACACCTACGGAGCCGATAAAGTCGGATACTCAAAAGCGCTCACAAAAGATACAAAGGGGCAAAACATCAACCGTTACATGGGAGTGGCGTATGACAATATGTTTCTCTATTATTACTGCGACAAGGAAACAAAAGCGGAAGGTGTCAAAGCTGTAGGCGACATTGTGTTCAGTGACGGAAGCATAATCTCTTATACACCGAAACTATCTCTTACAGATGAAGAGAAGGAAAAGGCAATAGCCGTAATCTTTAAGGTCAGCGGCGCAAAAGCCTACGGTGTTGGAATTAAGCATGATAAGACAGGTCTTGCCTGGTGTCTGAATACCGCAAAAGGATATGATAAAAATATAACAGATATTCAAAGTCTGATAAACGACAATAGCGGCGACACAACAGCCTTGTTTACAGGTGACACAGATGGTAGCGATAATTTTGCTCAAATAAAGGCTGCATTAGGCACAGATGACGACACAGGAACTTTGAGTAATTACCCTGCCTTTGAGTTTGCAATAAACTACAAAGATAAGGAAGGAAGCCATGTAAAAGGAACACCGTACGAAAGCGGCTGGTATCTTCCGGCTGTATCAGAGCTTTATGACATTTATATGGAAAATTCAATTGTAAATGCGGCACTTGAAAAATGCGGTGGCTCAGAGTTTGATTTTTACTACATGTCCTCATCTCAGTGTCATACTTTCGCTAATCATACATACTGGTTAGATTTTTACGACGGAACCAGGACATCAGAAGCGAAGGACGATGCTTATGTCGATGTTTGCTGCATCAGAGTTTTCGAGTAAGTACGCAATCCAAAAATAGCCGTACCGATTCGGACAATGGTAGCCCCCTCTTCAATGGCGACTTCAAAGTCGCCGCTCATGCCCATGGAAAGCTCCGAAAGGTCAAGACTGGGGTAATTTTTCTGAAAAGAATCCCTGAGATTACGCAGGGTAACGAAGGATTTTCGGATTAAGCCTTTGTCTTCGGTGAAAGGAGCCATGGTCATAAAGCCTCTGGGCGTGACATGAGGGAATTTCTGCCCGGCACAGAGTTTTATCGCATTCTCCAAGTCTTCCACACTGGTGAAGCCCGCCTTTGAGTCTTCGCCGGTGTGGACTTCAAAAAGAATTTCGATATTTTTATTGATTTTGGCCGCCTGTTTTTCAATTTCTTCTATTAATTCAATTCGGTCGGCACTTTCGATACAGCTGGCGATTCTGACGGCTTCCTTAACCTTGTTTCGCTGCAAGCTCCCGATGATGTGAAGATTCGGCTCCAAGCCCAGGGCA
>JAFUHS010000072.1 GCA_017468745.1 Treponema sp.
CCTTTGAGGACTTTTGCGGCGATGCGAAGGTCAGAGATTCGGCCGTTAGTGCATGAACCGATGTATACCTGATCAACCTTTGTTCCTTTCATCTCAGAGATTTTCTTAATCTGGTCTGGCTTGTAGTTGATTGTACAGACAGGAGCTAGGTTAGAAAGGTCTTCCGTGATGACTTTTACATATTCAGCGTCGTCATCATCACGCCATTTTGCGTAGTCAGCAATTGCCTCTTCCTTTGATTTGTATTCGTCTTTGATGAATTCCCAGAGATAATCGACAGTTTTTGCGTCAGGGAAACAGATTCCGCTGGTTCCGCCGGCTTCTATTGCCATGTTACAGAGAGTCATTCGCTCTTCCATATCCATGTTGTCAACGACAGGACCCGTGAACTCGATTACGCAGTTTGTGGCACCGTTTACGCCGATTTTACCGATAAGGTGAAGGATAACGTCTTTTGCATAAACGCCTTCCTTGAGTTTTCCGTTCAATACGAATTTGATTGATTTTGGCTCACGGAATGAGCATACGCCCTTAAGAATTCCGACCTCAAGGTCTGTTGTTCCGACACCTGCGGCGAAAGCTCCGAAAGCTCCGTGGGTACAAGTGTGGCTGTCTCCCATGATTACAGTGTAGCCAGGGCGGACAAAGCCTTTCTCAGGGAAAATGGCATGGCAAACGCCGTTTGCACCGATATCGAAGAAGTCCTTGATATTATTGCGGCGGGCCCAGTCACGCAAAATCTTTGACTGAGTTGCGGTCTTGCTGTCTTTTGAAGGAGTTACATGGTCGATTACGGCCTTGATTTTTGTCGGGTCAAAAACCCTGTCCTTGCCACGCTCAACCAAATCGTTGATTGCGACAGGAGTTGTGATTTCATGACAGAATACACGGTCAAGCTTTAAAACATAAGTTCCCGGAAAGGGAGTGTCAACCAGATGTGACTCAAAGATTTTTTGGGCAATTGTTTTTCCCATTTTTTATACCTCTTTATAAATGTCATGCCGAAAAAATCAGCATCTTTAATTTACTACATTAACAGGCTTTCCTGCCATGAATGCTTTGATATTCCCGATTGCAATGTCAAGCAAGCGAAGCCGGGTTTCTTTCGGAGCCCAGGCCAAATGGGGCGTAATAAGGCAATTCGGAGCTTTATAGAGCGGACAATTTTTGCTCATCGGCTCTTCTAATAGAACATCCGCCGCATAAGCTGCGATTTTTTTTGAATCAAGGGCTGCCCTCACATCTTTTTCGCTTACAAGACCGCCCCGCGCAGTATTGATTAAAACTGCAGAATCTTTCATCAGAGAAAGAGTTTTTTGATTTACAAGATTTTCTGTTTCCGCCGTGAGGGGAGCGTGAAGGGAAATAAAATCCGATTCTGAAAAAAGTTCCTCCAAAGAAACTGACTTTATTGATGAGAGTTTTGACTGCGTTAAATCAAGATTCGATTTTGCCTTTTTGAAAGATTCCTCAGAATGAGCGTGAACCATAACCTTCATTCCGAAAGAAAGGGCAATTTCCGCCACCTTCTGACCGATATGACCGAAACCGAAAATGCCTAAAGTTTTGCCGGAAAGTTCCGTGAGGGGAGAGAGCCAGTAGCAGAAATCGGGATTTGAAATCCACCTTCCCTCGTGGACGGAAGCCGAATGAGGAGCGGCAAGATTTGTAAAATGCAGAATAAAGGAAAAAACATGCTGGGCTACAGCATCAGTACTGTATGAAGGAATATTTGTGACCGTAATGCCTTTTTCACGGCAGGCTTTCACATCAACCACATTGTAGCCTGTCGCCAAAACTCCGATATAGCGGAGAGAAGGACATTTTTCGATGATTTCGCCTGTAATCCGGATTTTGTTTAAAAGAATTATTTCACTGTCACCGATTCGATCGGCAACGAGTTCTTGAGGAGAACGATCATATACTGTAAATTCACTTGCGAGAGCCTTTACTCCATCCCAGGAAAGATCCCCGGGATTGAGACCGTGCCCGTCAAGAACCGTTATTTTCATATAAATGCCGTTTAGCCTAAAACCGCGATTCCCGTAGACGAGATGGCGGCATTGATGGCATCCTCAATACCACCCACACCTTCGTCAAAATCTACAAGAACCTGTGATTTATCAGGATTTGCATTGCAGCTTGTGACTCCTGCTACAGCTTTGACCGCAGCATCAACTTTAGCGGCTATATCAGGGTCGAACATGCCGTCAACATAAATTTTTTTCTGCATTTATGATTACTCCAAATTGCGTGATTCCCTAATTATAAACGGTATATCGGAAAAATTCAACAAAAATAGTCTTAAGTCGTTTTTAACAAATCACTTTATTCGGCGAGTTTTTTCCCGTTTCCCTGAGTCTCTGCCAGAGTTTTCCCCAGCTGACCGCAGGCTCCGCCGATTTCCCGACCACGACGAGTACGGAGCGTTACATTTATCCCTGCCTTTTCAAGGTGATGAACGAAATTCTTACATTCTTTTGCGCTCGGTTCGCTGAATTCCAGCCCCTCGACAGGATTCCAGGGGATAAGATTGACATGAACATCAAGCCCCCTGGCAAAATTTATCATGTTCGTGGCGCTTTCAATGCTGGTGTTGGTGTCGTGGAGCAGGGCAGCTTCAAGAGTAACCCGCTTTCCTGTTTTTTTAGCAAAGTAATCGATTGCCTTCCGTAATTCGGGAAGGGGATTCGTGCGACAGATGGGCATGAGTTTTTCCCTGAGCTCATTGTCCGCAGTGGTAAGGGAGACAGCGAGACGAATCTGAGGGCCTTTGTCAGCCAGATCGTAAATTCCTTTGATGACTCCAGATGTGGAAAGGGTGATTCGGCGGCCAGAGAGAGCACGGCCTTCTTTATTCGTGAGTATTGCGATTGCCTTACGGACATTCTCAAGGTTCATCATCGGCTCGCCCATACCCATAAAAACGATGTTGTCAAGGAGCCCCGCATGTTTTTCAAGAGCCAGAAATTGCTCCACGATTTCACCCGCCGTAAGGTTTCGCGCAAGCCCTAAATGCCCGGTCTGGCAGAAGGCACAATTCATGGCACAGCCGACCTGACAAGAGACACAGGCTGTTTTTCTGTCTTCACGGTCAGTGAGAAGAACGGTCTCAACGGCAAGTCCGTCAGAAAGAGTAATCTGCAACTTAATGGTTCCGTCCGGGTCTTTGAGTATTTTTGAGACTGAGGTAGAGCGGAGAAGGGCTTTCTCTGAAAGCTGGTCGCGCAGTTCCCTGGAGAGGTTAGTCATCTCATCAAAAGACTCCGCCCCCTTTCCAATCCACTGAAAAATCTGCCTGCCACGGAATTTTTGCGGCAAGCCAAGAGAAGAGCATATTTCTTCCGGCAAAAGACCTGCTAAAGCTATTTTATCGTCCATATCTCATATATGATACAGGAAAACAAAAAAATTATACAGACTCTCTCTCAAGGCGGTTAAGCATGTCGGCGATTGCAGGTGAGCGGACGCCGTATCTGGAAACATTCCTCAATGTTTCGATGGCCCTTGCTTTCTGCCCCAATTTGACATAGCAGTCAGCCAAATCGATGTAGAAACGGAAATTCCTCGGATCCCCCTTAATAAGCCCCTGCAGCCTCTCAGCAGCCTCTTCATAGCGGCCTTCACCCTTACAGATTAAAGCCAGACCAAGTGCCGCATAGACATCAAATTCGATGTCCATAGCCTTGTTGTAATACTCGGCGGCCGTTTTGTAGTCACCTGTGTTCCTGTAAGCGTCGCCGGCACGGGTGAGGATTACTTTATTATCAGGATCAAGCTCAAGGATTTTATTCCAATACTCGATTGAGCGGAACTGCTGGTTCATGCCACGGTAGCAGTCTGCGAGGCCGAAAAGGGCATAGAAATTATTCGGCTCTTTTTCCAAAGCCCGCTCAAAATAGGTGATTCCCTTATCAAAAGTCTTTAGCTTGCGATGGCAGTTTCCGATTGAAGTAAGAACCCGGATATCGACGAAGGCTTCGTTTTTTTCAAGCATTTTCGTCCAGTAGTAGAGGGCATCACGGTATTCCTTGAAATCATAGTGAAGGTGGCCAAGACCAATGAGAGCGTAGGAATTATCCTCTTCCATATCAAGGACGGAAAGATACAAGTCCTTGGATTTCTTGAAATCACGGATTTTCCTGTAGGCATCGGCAACGCGGGTCAGAACCGTAATATTGCGGTCATCATGAACAAGATACTGCTCCCAGATTGCGATGGCCTTATGGAACTGATTCATGGCCTTGTAGCAGTCAGCCAGACCAAAAAGCGCATAGTTATTACCAGGATGGTAGTTAAGACAATCATTGTAGAGTTTTTCGGCTTCCCTAAAATGCCCAAGTTTTCGCTCTGCATCTCCCAATCCGACAAGAGCATAATTATTATTTTCCTCGATTGCGAGAATCTTATTGAATGCTTCTTTCGCCTCATCAATCCGGTTATCTTTTATATACTGATACCCTTGTTTTGAAAGCTCTGAAATTTCGTTAGGTGTCTTTCCATCTTCTGGAGCAATAACTTCCTGCGGAATTTCAAAATCCTTGAACATTTCATCACTCATTTGAACCTCACTTTTTTAAATATCCATATATTCTATTTTAGCAATATCGAAATGATATTAGCAATTTTTTCATAAACTACCTCTGACTTTGCCCGATTTTTAGCTAAAAGATAATATTTTAACGCAATAAGAGAGCGATTTTGTTTCATGTAAATATCACCGATTCTAGCCAGACCGTCAGAATAGCCGGTTGTAACAAAAATTCGGCATGCGGCATCATACTTACCTTCGTTGAAGAGTACATTACCTTTGCGATTGAGAACAGCTTTTTGCTCAGAAGACAACCCTTTGATTGGCTTGTCTGTAACTTTTATGAAACCTTCAGGAATACTATGAGCATCTAGAGTGTTTTTTACTTTTGTTTCATCCAACTTTTTTGACCTAAAACCGATTTTACATATAGTTATATTATCACACTTTAGCTAAAAGTCAAGCAAGATTTTAAATAAATTTAAGAAATTGAATTTTTCCCGTAAAAATGAACGATTGACCGACCGTAAGCCCTTTTATCTTTAAGGATGAGATTTCCTATTTGCTCAGGGAGTGCATCCTCTTCCGGAAAGTGAATCATTACCAAACCGTCATCATTCAATAAAGAGCGTTTTTCAATTATTTTGAGCAAATCAAGGCGATATTTATAGGGGAAGGGTGGATCTAAAAAAATATAATCAAATGTATCCTTGCAACGCTTTAAGAAAAGCTCCACCGCCATAAAATGACAGCCGATTTTTACGCCAAGTTCCTTTTCGGTTACAGATACATTTTCAAGCACCTGCTTAATTTTGATTTTATCTTTTTCGCAAAGCTGAACATTTTTTGAGCCCCGGGAAACAGCTTCAATGGCAATAGTGCCGCTTCCAGAAAAGAGATCCAGCCATGATTTTCCGTCCAAATCACCGAGAATGGCAAAAACAGATTCGCGCATTCTGTCCATCGCAGGTCTGATAATTCCATCGGGGCATTTTATGACTCTGCCCTTGAGTTGTCCACCAGTAATTCGCATTGTTTGAGTTTCCTTTTTTATGAATTCGGATTCAAAGACCAATAAATGACATTGTGAGGAAGTTTTTTATTTTCTCTCGCGTAGTCATAGGCTGTTTTTCCGGTGGCAGCCTCAACCTGATATTTTGACGCACCGTTTTTTAAAAGCCAATCTATAAGTTCTGTATTTTTTCCAGTCTGACAGGCAAGCATAAGCGGTGTTTTTCCATCGTAAGGGATATTCAAAGGTACTTTTTTATCGATAAAAGCCTGAAGTACCTCAACCTTGTTGAGATTTGATATTCCGTATGCAAGGGCAGAGCGAGCCTCATTGGAATCAGCCTCATACGAAGCCAAAAGAAGTGATACTACGCTTGAATTTGAAGAATAGCCAGCCGCCAGCATGAGAGCAGTTAACCCATATTTATTTTTGATTTCACGATCAGCCCCTTTGTAAAGAAGCAATTTCGTTACATCAGGATTTTTTTGGAAGCGAGCCGCATACATAAGGGCTGTCCATCCGTCTTCATCCCTGGCGTTGATTTCCGCGCCAGAATAAAGCAAATTCTCAATAAGAGTTATGTCGCCTTTTTTGGAAGCAATCATGAGTTTTGTTTTTCCTTCAGCATTTTTTTTGTTTGCATCTGGAATAAATTTTCGCGCTGCTTCCTCTGCTGCAATCAAAGCGGCAGGAATCTCAAGGGAAGCATATTTGTCATCGGCATAATCATAGAGATAAATACTCTCAGGAAGAATTTCCGGCGTATAAAGGGAAGAAAAATCCATAAGAGTATTCTTTACTTCGGGAAGAGGCTCTGGCTCAGGAAGTTCTTCTGTAGTTATATTGATAGTTCCTTCAAGACTGTCGGTTGCGGGAAGAATTTCCTCAGAAGTTTCTTCGGCAGGCTCCTCATAAACCTCTTCCGTGAAAAATACAGGCTCATCGGCATACATTTTAAGCAAGGCTAGCACATCAGATGACATAAACTCATTCATACGGGCATAATCAAAACTTGTAAGTCCGTTTTTATCTTTAGTAAGAATTCTTTTTGCCTTTTTTTTGTCGGATTTCGCGCCAGTTTCCAGCATATTCTCCACCGCTTCAATATCAGTCTCATACTGGCAGGCATACATAAAGGCAGTAACATCATTTTTTGTTTTTGAATCTGGTGAAATCTTAGCTTTTTTTAGCAGCAAATCGATGACATCGTTTCCACGGGCATTTTTAAGCGCCGCCATGAGCAGATTTTCTTCTTCACTGTAACGAGTAAAATCCTTGAAGGAATAGTCGGTCTCGATTGCATGAAGGATTTTTTTTGGGGTCTCAGTTTCAACAAGCAAAAAAGCCTCATCTACCCAGGGAAGGGCGAAAAGGCAGGAAAGAGTAAAAGAAAAAAACAGAAGAAAAACAGTTTTTTTCATCCGTTAAAGTATAACCCCTTTTTTTTAAAATTCAAACCAGTTTCCATCAGTCGTCAGATACCAGTCGGCGAGGATTCCGTTGAGAGTCGGATTATACCAACTGATGGAACCGTCACGATTCAAAACAACCAATCTGTCAGAAGTCTTTACTGTCTTTATCGGCATCGAAGCAGAGCGTCTGTATAAAAAATCTCGGTGAGTGGAAAGATTATAGGAACGAACTTGATTTTTTCCCATGTTTGTAAAAAGAATATTTCCTGAAAGATATGTAAAGGCCTCGCTGTCCTCATCAGAAATTGAGAGAAGATAGCGGGAATTCTTTGTTGATGGTTTGTATGCAAAAATCGATGTGGTAAGCTTTTTTGTACGGGAATCAGTGTAAATCGTTACGCCGTAAATCTCTGAAGGATTTTGATCATAATCATAAGTGAGGGAGTAGGCGACATTTCCCTTAATATGAAGCGGTACCGTCTCCTGAGTATTCACATTAACATAAATCAAAGGAACATTGGGACTCGTTGCGCTTGACTTTGCAACATATAAATCATTTTCAGTGAAAAGAATCGCATCCTGAATGCCGCTTCCCTTGTAAAGCTGTCTCTTTTTAGAACTTGCAATATCAAAAATATTCACGGATGAATTCGACTCAACATCAATCAAAGTCTGACCGTATAATTTTAAGACTTGAACCGTTCCTTCAGGAGCAAAAAGCTGTGTCATTTTCCCTGAATTCAATTCAAGCAGAACAACAGCTTTTTTAGAATCTTTTAACCAGAGAATAATGTTTTCGCCGCTGGGAATCAAATTAGTGTATCCAGAATTTAACGCTTTTTTTTCAACCCTACCGTTATCATATGAAGACTTAAAGATGGATGAAAGTGTAAGAAAATAAAAATCATCTCCGACAGCAGCCACATCGTAAATCTTATCATACATTTTATCCGTAAGAGCCATTTGAACATCAACACGCTCGGCCTGAACAAAATCAAACTTATAGATATTTCCGATATTAGTTCCCGCATATATTTCATCACCGGCAAGAACAGCACAAACAAGTGCTTCTCCAGGTTTAAGACCAGAAAATGTTCGCATAAGCTCAGGAGCAATAACCGCTTTGTTTCTGTCATTGGCTATTTTGTAGACCTTAAACTGCCTGTTTTCATTAACGATATAATATAAATCATTTGAGTGATTTGAGCCAAGTAAAACCGGCTTGTTTGCAGGAAAAGAGGCCAGGGTAGCTCCGGTTACGGCCTGCATTACATAAATCGAACTTCCACGGACACCGGCAGCAAATACCCCGTTATTGAACATGCAGAACTGAGTCAATTCATATTCTGTGTTGAATTTTGCTTTTTGCTCGCCGTTCTGCAAATTGTAGTAGGTGAGGCTTCCTTTTGGAGAATAGGTAATGGCTGATTTTTCAGAATCTGAAGTCTGGACAAAACTGACGACACCAGTGTTTCCCTTGATTTTGTTACGGATGACACTTCCGTTGTTTGGATTAAGGAAGAAAGCACCGCTTACGCTCGCAGTACCACAAATGATGTATGTTCCTTTTGCCGAATAAGCGAGACTTGTGAGGGAATCTGTGAATCTGAAGGCAAATTTACGGGTGAAAGTCTTCCAGTTCCAGACAGAGACCCGATTCAATGAAGCTCCGTCGCTTTCGTAGACCGCAATTTCATTACCCTTTGGACTTCTGGCTATCATCTTAATCGGCAGGTCAGAAATCTGGTAATGCTCTCCCATGCCATCCTCAGTCCACTTGATTAAAAAGCCGTCATTTCCGGCAGAAAAAACCGAACCGTCAGAATCCTCAAGATAGGCGATATTTGAGACAGTGCCGGAATGAGACTGAGTAGATATGTGAGATTGTGCGAAAATCAGGAATGAGGAATTAATAATCAGGAATGAATATATTAAAATGTGAGAAAGTTTTTTTAAAGTCACTTTATTTTGCATTTATAAGCTCCGAAAAATAGTGGAAATCACCGCTCAGGGCCAGCATGAAGAGAGCTGCAATGATGGCAATTCCTACATATTGTACAACATTTCGCACTTTTGGGGAAACCTTGAGACCGAAAATCGCCTCGATAATCGATGTCAGCACCAAAAATCCGTCGAGAATTGGAATCGGCAGCAGGTTCATGATAAAGAGCGAGACACTTATTAAAGCCATGAAATTCAGAACGGATACAATGCCGCTCCTGAAACCAGCGGAAAATCCTGATTTTGCCGTCTCCCCCAGCATACTGGTGATGCGGGCAGGACCGGCAACGCTTTCCTTTATATCTACGCCTTTAAAAAGAGTGGCAATTCCTTTTAATGAAAGATAAATCAGATTAAAAGTCTCAGAAAATCCCCGTCCGACTGCTGGGAAAAAACTGTAGCGTCTCGCTTCCTTCGCCTGTAGAGAATCAGGATAGCTCATAACACCGATTTTTCCTTCTCCCGTGCTCTTATTCATATCGGTGTGTACCGTAAAGTTCAAAATCTCGCCATTCCGCTCTAGGACTATAAAAATATCCTCATCAGGATGAGTCGCGACTTCCGTGTAAAGCTCAGAAAAATCAGTTATGTCTTTTGAGTTAATCTTTATGATTTTGTCTCCGCTTAAAATTCCCGCATCTTTCGCAGCGGAGTGAAGCTCTGGATACTCTTCCGTAGCAAGTCGAACAGTATTTCCCGCAGAATAATAAGTATAGCCTGTAAGGGCAATCACAAAGAAAGCAAAAACCGAGAATAGAAAATTCGCCAGAGGACCTGCAAAACCGATGAGAGCTCGGAAGATCGCCTTAACACCGTAAAATGAATTTTTTTCGACGGTAGCGTTGCCATTGTAGAAATCCTCAAAATCCTGCTCGCCTTTCATCGCACAGTAACCGCCAAAGGGAAGGAGGGAAAGACGCCAATCCGTACCCAGCCATTCTTTATGAAGGAGAACCGGCCCCATACCAAGAGAAAAGGTCTCGACTTTTACACCAGCAAGACGGGAAGCCGCAAAATGCCCTAATTCATGAATGAAAACGAGAAAACCAAGAAAAATAATTCCGATAAGTATTGTCATAAGATTTAATTAAACGCTGATACACGCGGATAGACGCAGATAAAAAAATCCGCGTTCATCGGCCTTCATCTGCGTCAAAACTTCTTTGCCATTTCCCGAGCCAGCTTGTCTGCCTCAAAGACATCACTTAAATCGCGGGGATTATTTGACCAGTCCGAGCCGTGGAGAACCTTTGCCACCATCTCGCCTATTTGCAAGAAAGCGATTCTACCGTCGATAAAGGCCTGAACCGCAATTTCGTTTGCCGCATTGAAAACAATCGGATATGAGCCACCTTTTTCAGCAGATTCAAAAGCAAGAGCCAGCATTGGGAAATCATCCGTTCGGGGCTTTTCAAATGTAAGTGTGCGTTTTCCGTCAGCGGTGTCGGTCAAATCAAAAGGTTTCATAAAGTTATTTTTTACCTCTGGCCAGTCCAAAGCCTGTAAAATCGGGTGCTTCATGTCCGGCTCAGAAAACTGACCGTAGACAATTCCATCCTTGGTGCGAAGGAGAGAGTGAATCACGCTCTGAGGATGAACGACCACCTGAACCTGACTGGCTTTTACATCAAAAAGACGGACAGCCTCAATCACTTCAAGACCTTTGTTACCGAGAGTCGCCGAATCAATCGTAATTTTTACGCCCATATCCCAAGTAGGATGTTTGAGAGCGTCAGCGACCGTGACTGAAGCCAGTTTTTCCCGGGAGAAAGTCCTGAAAGGTCCGCCGCTTGCCGTAATGATGATTTTATCCAGATTTTCTTTTTTACACTGGTGAATAAGGGTAAAAATCGCCGAATGTTCCGAGTCAACAGGAAGAATTCTAGAGCCGTTTTTTTTTGCAGCAGCAAACATCAAGGGGCCTGCCATAACGACGGTCTCTTTGTTGGCGAGAGCTAAATCAACTCCAGCCTCAAGAACTGTCATGCTGGGAAGAAGCCCTGCGCTTCCTGCAATGCCGTTCACAACTATGTCAGGCTTAGTCTCAGCGAGAAGGCGTTTGATTCCATCTATTCCCTCGCTTTTTGTAAGTGAAGAAGGGCAGGAGAATTCTTTTGAAAGTGCATCAAGTTCATTTTTTTTTGAATTAGCCGTAAGTCCACAACAGACAAAACGCTCGCGCTGATTGCGCAAAATATCAAGGGTACTTGAACCTATAGAGCCAGTACAACCGAGAACAAGAATTTTTTTCATAGCCTAGAACAAAAAATTGACACCAAAATAGTACACGGGTGCGACAAAAACAAGACTGTCAACCGAATCGAGTACGCCACCGCGACCAGGGATTATTGAACCAGAATCCTTTATTTCAACCGAGCGTTTGATAACAGATTCTACTAAATCGCCGATTATTGAAACAAAAGCAACGAAGAAACTAAAAAGAAGAACTTTGCAGAGCGAACCCACAAAAACCGTGGGAAAAAACTTATAGGCAATAAAACCAGAAAAAAGTGTTCCGGAAAATCCTCCGATAAAACCGGCGACAGACTTGTTTGGACTAGCTTTTATGAAGCCTTTATTGTTTTTTCCAAAAAGCACCCCAAAAAACCAGGCGATTGAATCACACATACAGACCATAATGAAGAAAAACGCTATGAATTCACGAGAATGTTCATGAAGAGTCATTTTTGAAATAAAAGAAGGCAGATAGCCGGCATACAAAATAATAAAAATTGAAGTGACTAAATGAGAAACAGAATTCTCAAAACTGGAAGAAGTGAGAACCTCCCATGCCATGCACAATAAAACAGCGAAAATAAAAACAAAATCCACCAAAAACAATGGAAGTTCAAAAAGAGCACATAGAGCAGCCGTAAAAACAGGCAGCACGGTCAGTATAATCGGCAAAGGACGCGCCTGAAGAGCAAATTTATTTGCAAAAAGATGGTACAATTCACTCGCCGCAAGCAAAGAAGCGGCAAACACCAAAACATGAAGTGCGATATGATGAAACTGATTAAACCAGACAAGACAAACGACAAGCGGCAGCCCAATAAAAAAAACCAAGAGCCTCTGTACAACTTTATTCATAATCCCCACCATATTACGAATTCGGAACAGCTCCGAACCGTCTGTTTCTATGCTGATATCGCTCAATATCGGCTAAGAAATCATCTCCATTATAATCAGGCCAGAGTGTATCTGTAAAGATAAACTCTGCGTACGCACATTGCCACAAAAGGAAATTGCTCAACCTTTCCTCTCCGCCAGTACGAATCATCAAATCTACAGGCGGAAGTTCTGGAATATCCAGAGACTTGGTAACAAGCTCTTCGTCGATAGAATCGACAGGAATTCCGCTTGAAACAATCTTTTTTATGCTTCGGACTATTTCATCACGGCCACCATAATTTATTGCAAGAACACAGGTAGTTCCGTCAAAATGTTCTGTATCTTTTATTGCTTTTTGGATTTCTTCTCTTACATCTTTGGGAAGCCCAGCCATATTACCTATATGGGCGAGCTTTATTCCATTTTTTTTGTAGAATTCAAATTCTGAGCGCAACTTAGTCTTTATAAGCCCCATGAGATAACCGACTTCTTCATTTGCGCGTTTCCAGTTTTCAGTAGAGAAAGTATAGAAAGTTACATATTTGATTCCCAGACTTACCGCAGCTGATACAACTCTTTTTGCAGCATTCAGTCCCTCATAGTGTCCTGCGGTGCGAGGTAATCCACGATTTTTAGCCCAGCGGCCATTTCCGTCCATAATGATTGCAACATGTTCAGGAACGCCCCGGGCAATTATTTCTTCGGCAGTCATTTACGCCATAATTTCCTTTTCTTTGGCGTCACAGACAGCCTGAATGTCTGCGATATATTTATCAGTGAGTTTCTGAAGGTCATCGGTCTCTTTCTTGAGCTGATCTTCGGTAATCTCACCGGCTTTCTGCTGCTTTTTAAGGTCGTCGTTTCCGTCACGACGAATATTCCGGATAGTTGTCTTGTAGTTCTCGCCTACAGACTTTGCCTGTTTTGCCAGTTCCTTGCGGCGGTCAGCAGTGAGGGCAGGGATAGAAATGCGGATAACTTTTCCGTCGTTAGAAGGATTCAAGCCCAAATCAGCGACAAGGATTGCCTTTTCGATTTCTGTAATGAGAGATTTGTCAAACGGAGAGATAACGACAGTGCGTGCCTCTGGAATGGAAATCTGCGCGACCTGATTGAGTGGAGACTTGTTTCCGTAATAATCGACCCGAACCTTGTCAAAAAGGGAAGCAGATGCACGACCAGTTCTGATTGTATTCATTTCATTTTTAAGACCTTCAATAGTCTTGTCCATCTTAGACTTTGCATCAAATGCCATATTTTCCTCCGTTTTAAATCCTTTATTCATAGAAAAGCGGTCAGAATAGAATCTGACCGCCATTTTTAAGAAAAATTATTTTCCAAGAATGTAAAGAGCGACTTTTTTGAATGAAAGTTTAGCTCCGGCTGCCTTAGAAACTTCTTCGAGTTTTTTAGCAACAGAAACTTTGTCGTCTTTTACGAACATCTGGTCAACAAAGCAGATTTCAGCAAGGTGCTTGTTGATTTTTCCCTGAAGGATTCCAGCCTTAACATTCTCCGGCTTTGAAGCCATTTTTTCGTCCTGAGCCATCTGAGCCTGGAAAATTTCTTTCTGCTCATCGATATAGCTCTGCGGAACTTCTTCTTTTGTAATGTAAGAAGGTGTGAATGCAGCCAAGTGCAGACAGCAGTCCTTTGCGAATACTTTTACATCGTCAGAATCTGAGCCCTCAACGACGACAACAGCACCGGTCTTGAAGTCAGAGTGAACATAAGTAGAAGCTGCGCTTCCAGCCGGAACATCGATAACTTCGAGGCGGCGGAGAGACATGTTCTCACGGATTTTTGTAGCAAGCTCAAGAACCAAGTCCTCAAGCTCTTTCTCGACTTTTGTGTATCCCTTTTCGAATACGATGTCGAGGATTTTTTCGCCAAGGGCGATAAAGTCTGTATTCTTTGCAACGAAGTCTGTTTCGCAGGTAACTTCAGCGACAGCAATTTTATTTCCGTTCTGTCGGATGAAAATGCGGCCTTCAGAAGTAGCCCGTTCAGCGCGTTTTGCTACGGCAGCCAATCCCTTTTCCTTGAGGATTTTCTCTGCCTCAGCAGCGTCTCCGTTTGCTTCTGTGAGTGCTTTTTTACACTCCATCATGCCTGCGCCTGTTTTTTCGCGCAATGCCTTTACATCGCTAGCAGTAATTGCCATTTTTAACTCCAATTATTTGATTTTTGACCCGTCGATTTCGTCTTCGTCATCTTCATCTACATCGTCTTTTTTGACATCTTCCTCTGTAGGAGTGTAGTTTGAATAATCAACGATTTCTTCGTCATCTTTTTTTGTAGAAGCATCTGTCTGAACATCATCCTCGTCACCGAGAGTTTCGATGATTTTGAGACCTTCCTCATTGTTTGCTTCAACGACAGCATTTGCGATGATTGAAGTGAAGAGGCTGATCGCACGGATTGCGTCATCGTTACCAGGAATAGGATAGGTGATTCCCTCAGGGTTACAGTTTGTATCGACAACTGCGACAACAGGAATGCCCATGCGGCGAGCTTCTGCGACAGCAATCTGCTCTTTATGCGTATCAATAATGAAGATGATTCCAGGAAGTTCCTTCATATCTTTGATACCGCCGAGGTTTTTCTCAAGCTTTGCCTTTTCTTTCTGAAGATTTGAGACTTCTTTTTTAGTGAGGTTATCGAATGTTCCATCGACTTCCATTTTTTCGATTTTCTTGAGTCTCTGAAGTGACTTTTTGATTGTAGAGAAGTTTGTAAGCATGCCGCCAAGCCAACGGTTGTTTACATAGTACATGCCGCAGCGCTCTGCTTCTTTAGCGATAGCCTGCTGAGCCTGTTTTTTAGTTCCTACGAAAAGAACTGATTTTCCAGAAGCAACAACCTTGCGTACAGCCTCGTAGCTGTCTTTAATTGAAGCGATTGTCTTCTGCAAGTCGATGATATGGATGCCATTGCGCTCTGCGAAGATATACTTCTTCATGCGTGGATCCCAACGTTTAACCTGGTGACCGAAATGTACGCCAGATTCAAGCAAACTCTTCATGGTTACAACTGCCATTGAGTTTCTCCTTCACCGGAATTCTTAGATTTTCAGCAATGAAAAAGCACACTGCCAAATGAATTCCACCGTCTCTTGTTCTCGTACCCGCTATGCAGGCCGGATAATTACGCAACTTCACTCCAGCCAACAGCCTTACGCAAAGCCCGACAGAATTATGTAATCATCGGTTTTGAAATACTATTCAAGAATCGAATAACCCTGTTCTTTTAACATATCATAAAGTTCAAAAATAGGCAAGCCAACTACATTTGAATTGGTGCCTTCAATTTTTTTGATGAAGCAAGAGGCCAGCCCCTGAATCCGATAACCGCCCGCAGCACTGTGCCAGTCACCAGTCTCTACATACCAATCGATTTCTTCACGAGTCATTGGCGCAAAAGTGACATTTGTAATTGATGTACGGCTCGTGGCAAACATAAGCTCACCGTTAAAAAGAGCAAGCCCCGTAATTACCTGGTGGGTCTTCCCCTGAAATTCCTGCATGAAACGCACAGCCTCTTCATTATCAACAGGTTTACCGTAAAGTTTTCCCTCAAGAAGAATCATGGTATCGGCACCAAGAATCCATGGAATTTCATGACCAGCAGGGTAGGTGCGCATGACAGCCTCAACCTTTTTGTTTGCCAAAAACTCAGGAACCTGCTCCAATGAGATATCGGAAGGATAAGATTCATCAATATTTGAGACTTTTACCTGATAGGGAATATTCAAGAGTTTCAATATTTCCTGACGCCTCGGAGAAGACGAAGCCAAAATAATGGGTTTCATTTTCTATTATGCCTCTATTTTTATATTTTTTAATTATAATTGAACATGAAGCAATTTTCAAGAAAATTTTATGATTTTAATATGACTTTTAACAAAATTCATATTAAAGGCTAAAAAAAAGCAGAACCCGAATATAAGGTTCTGCTCCCAATGAAAACAAAATCAATTATTTTGCATCTTTGTTTTTATTGTTATTCTTATTATTGCTGCTACCGCTAGATTGAAGCGTTTTTAAAAGTTTAAGAGCCCTGTCACGAACAGGTTTAACATAATGATAGTTTGTGGCTATCTGACCAACAGACTGAATCATCGCGCTTTTATCCTGAACTTTGTCAGAAATTTTTTCGTATGCGATAAGGACTTCAAGGGCAAGAGAACTCGTTGGGTTAAGCACGGCATTTTTCTTGTTTGCCCAAGCAATAGTATTTACGACATCATCATTGTCATTCATGCCGATTTCACCGAGAGAGCGGACTGCCGCCGTAATAACCATAGGCTCATTGTCTGCAAGAGCAATATTCTTGAGAGTCGTTTTTGACTCTTCCGTAGGAACTTTTCCGAGAAGATCACAGGCTTTAGCACGGATATCCGGATAATTGTTCATGAGACGGCCACCCTGCCGAGACTGAGTATTTATACCTTCACCTGCAAGATGATCAAGAGCGACCATCATGTCTGGAGAAACACGACCTTCCTCGACCGCATTCTCAAGATACTGAAGAGCGACAAGCTTGTTATCACGCTCGTCAGAATTGGCAAGCTCTCCGATTACAACATCTTCAACTGTACTCAAATATTCTTCTTCTGCCGATTTTTCCTGGGCAACCAAAGAAAAGGTCAAAAGAAAGGCACATGTCGTGCAGGCAATTTTTTTCAAAGATTTCATCTAAAAAAATCCTCCTGATGAATAGAGTGCAGCAAAACACTCAGTCATTGATTATAAAATATAAATATAAAAAAAGCAACTTAGTTTTTACAAGACAACCTGCTAATTTTCGATAGGCGGAATATGAACCATCCAGTGGCCGTCTATTTTATTGAAATAATAGTAGACAATATCAGCCTGACCATCCTGAACCTGAATCGCCTTTATGTAGGTATCAGAAATATAACGGATTTCCGTCACAGTCCTGCCTGCCCGCGCCGGAACGAAGACAAACTTGAAGTAATCCTGCAGATCCCTAAGTTTGAGTCCTTTTACGGGAAGCCGCTTTTGAGCCGTTTTAAGATTGGCAGGTTTGCTCCAATATTGGACGGACTCGTCATCGACATAGGTGAGCCAGGCCTTATAGTTCATGTCCTTCATAATGCCGTCAAGCTGTTTTATAATACGGAGAACTTTTTCCTTATCATCGATGAATGTATCACGGGAAACAGAAATTTCACCGACTGAACGGGAATATTCATCATCCTCTTCAACAGCCTCAACCACAGGCTCTTGGGTGAGGGGGGCGATTTCTTCCTGAACGGGGGCAGGAATATCCTCCACGACAGGGGCTTCATCAACTACAGGGGGCTCCTCTACAACGGGAGATTCGGCCACCTTTGTGCTGGCACAAGAAAGAAAGATTCCAGACAGCAACAGACCGGCAAAAGGAATATAAAAAGCATTATTAATGGATTTAGATAGTTTCATAACTAAATAATACATTACTTGCCCTGTTCAGTCAAACATGTTACAGTAAATTTACTATGACTTCAGCAGTATTCCCCGGAACATTCGACCCACCAACAAACGGACACCTCAATGTAATAGAAAGGGGAAGCCGACTTTTTGATAAACTCGATGTTGTCGTTGCCTATAACCCCGGAAAGGCATCGCTGTTCTCACCAGAGGAGCGGCTCAAAATGCTGAGAGAACTGACAAAACAATACGAAAATGTCACAGTCCATCTCTGGGACCGGCTTATCGTCGAGTATGCCGAAAAAAACAAGGCAAACATCTTATTGAGGGGAATCCGCAACTCTAATGATTTCGCATACGAATTCGACCTTTCACTCATGAATCACAATCTTGACTCAAAAATCGAAACCCTCTTTCTCCCCACCGAGGCAAAATATGTAATCGTACGCTCCAGCTCCATAAAAGAGCTCGCTCAGTTCGGAGGAGACATTTCCGGCATGGTTCCGAAAATAGTCGAAGACGCTATCAGGGCAAAATACAGGGATAAGTAAATCAATTTTGACATTTTTTTGATTTTTGTCATAAAAACGATTGACAAAGCGAACTTTGTTTGTAATAATAATTGACATTCGGGTGGAAACTGTTGTAGTATAAATCCCGTTATTCATAAAATCATATAGTGAGGTTTATAATATGGCAGTACCTAGAGCGAAAACATCAAAAGCTCGCACACGCAGACGACGCGGTGTAAACATGCATCTCGAGGCTCCGCAGCTTGTTGCTTGCGGCAACTGTGGCAACCTTGTTTTGCCGCACCATGTTTGTCCAAAATGTGGTTTCTACCGTGGTCGCCAGGTAATCACACCTGAAGTA
>JAFUHS010000073.1 GCA_017468745.1 Treponema sp.
AGCGAATCGTATTCAACGAAATCACTCCTGTGGCAATCAAGGAGGGCGTAAAGCACCCCGGCGAAATTGTCGAGAGCAAGGTAAACGCCCAGAAAGCCCGCCGTGTCCTTGACCGCTTAGTCGGCTACAATCTGAGTCCTATCCTTTGGGAAAAGGTAAAGAATGGCTTGAGTGCAGGTCGTGTTCAGTCAGTTGCCCTTCGCCTTAGCTGTGAGCGCGAAAAGGAAGTCGAGGACTTTATCCCGGAAGAATACTGGACTTTGGAGGCTGATTTCCAGAAGGGAAAGACAAAATTCACGGCTCAGCTTGCAAAATACAAGGGCGAGAATCCCGAGTTAAAGAGCGAAAAAGCCGTCAACGAAATTATCGAAGAAATCAAGAATTCAGAGTGCCGTGTCAGCGATGTAAAAGTCACCGAAAAGACTGTCAGGCCAAAGGCTCCTTTCACCACTTCAAAAATGCAGCAGGCGGCGGCAAACAGGCTGGGCTTTACTTCCAGAAAAACCATGCAGATTGCCCAGCAGCTTTACGAAGGAATCCAGATGGGTGAGGGGCGAATCGGTCTCATCACCTACATGCGAACTGACTCTGTCCGTATTGCCCAGACAGCCCTGGATGAAGTTCGCGAGTGGATTGGCAAGGAATATCCGTCAAATCTTCCCGAAGAGCCGATTCACTATGCCGTGGGAAAGAGTGCCCAGGATGCCCATGAATGTATCCGCCCCACTTATTCCCGCTACACGCCTGATTATGTAAAAGATTATCTTACCCGCGACCAGCTTCGTCTATACACAATCATCTGGGAACGCTTTGTTTCAAGCCAGATGACAAATGCGAAGACCGCCACCACTTCTGTGGAAATCCTTGCAGGGGATGCCCTTTTCCGTGTGAGCGCGTCAAAACTTGTTGAAAAGGGATTTTATTCAGTCATCAAGCTGCTTTCTGCAAAAGAAGAGGTTACGGGAAATCTTCCCTCCCTCAAAAAAGATGAGGTTCTTGAGTCAAGTCATGCCTTTTATCCTGAGCAGCACTTTACCCAGGGACCTGCCCGCTATTCAGACGCTTCAATCGTCCGTACTCTCGAAGAAAAGGGAATCGGCCGGCCTTCAACTTACGCGCCGATTATTTCCGTTCTTCTTGACCGCTCCTATGTCACCCGAAACAATAAGCAGCTCATGCCTACAATCCTTGGCAAGATGATCTGCAAGATTCTCGTGGAAGCCTTCCCTGATGTAATCAACGAGCATTTTACCGCCGAAGTCGAAAACACCCTTGATAAAGTGGAGCAGGGCGGCATTGTATGGAACAACATGATCCGCGACTTCTACGGGCCTTTCAAAGAACGCTGCCAGGAAGTTGAGACTTCCGTTGAAAGCATAAAGGGCTTCCTGGACGAGCCTACTGACAAAATCTGCGACAAGTGCGGAAAGCCCATGGTCAAAAAACTTGGACGCTTCGGCTACTTCCTTGCCTGCTCAGGCTTCCCTGAGTGCCATAACACAAAGTCAATTCCTCTTGCAAAATGTCCGAAAGCGGGATGTGACGGTGAGATTGTAGCAAGGAAAACCCGCGGTCGGGGCAAAGAATTCTACGGTTGCACAAACTACCCCAAGTGCGATTTCATCTCTCACTTTAAGCCTCTTGAAAATCAGTACTGTCCTAAGTGCGGCTGGTTCCTTGTCGAAAAATTCGACAAAAAGAACGGAAACTACAAGTCCTGCATCAATCCTGACTGCGATTACCTGCATACTGCCGACGAAGAGCCTATGGATGCAGAAAAACTCGCTGATATGGCCGCTGAATAATCAGAGAGAGAAATTCTTCCGATATTATAGATATGACCATATCTGAAGCTGTCGAAGAATATCTATCTTACATTGAGTCCGTGCGCACTCTCTCTGCCAACACGGTCACCGCTTGCAGGAACGATTTGGAGCAATTTAAGGAAATGCCTTTTATCGGTTCTGAGCGGGAAATGACTTCCATTGAGCTTGAAGAGTTAAAGCAGTGTGTTGGCTTTCTTTCCAAAAAAAAACGTTCCGCAGCCTCAATCAACCGTTTTATTTCTTCAGTCCGCTCCCTTTTTGGATATTGCCGCAAGTTCGGTCATCTTAAAAAAAATGTCGCCCTTGAACTCAAAACCGTAAAGAATCCCAAAAAACTTCCCCGCTTTATGACAGGGGCTGAAATCGACAGGCTCTGCCGAGAGCCTGAGAAAAACGAGCTTTTGTGGGAAAAGCGGGATAAGGCTCTCTTTGAAATGCTTTATTCAAGCGGCTGCCGTGCCTCTGAAATCGTTTCCCTTACATTTGAGGACTTTAACGGAGATTATTCATCTGCAATCGTAACGGGAAAGGGAAGTAAAGACCGCCGTGTCTATTTCGAAAAAGACGCTCAGACTGCTTTAAAAGCCTACCTTGAAGACAGAAAAAAGCGTTTCGGGGATGGCGACAGGGAAAATCATATTTTTGTAAATCAGCGGGGAGGGGCTTTAACTACAGGCGGACTCCGTCTCATAATCTCAAAATATTCCGGGAGTGAAGGGACGAAGCACCATGTCTCCCCGCACGCATTCCGCCACACTTTCGCCACGGCAATGATTACAAACGGGGCTGATGTAAGGCTCGTTCAGGAGCTTCTGGGGCACTCAAGCATTTCAACCACACAACGCTACACCCACATCAGCACGGAGAAGATGATTGAAATGTACAACAAGGCTCATCCCCACGCTGGAAAGTAAAAAAAAATATACTTTTTTTCAATAACAGTGTTAAAATGGATGTATGAAACAGTTGTTATTTGACGAAAATGGTATTTTAACAGATGAATTAATAGACAGATGGGCCACTCTTTCTGAAGACTGCTATCTCAAGCTGGCTAAAAAAAGAGCCGACCACAGCGTAAGAATTCGTCTTTCAGTTGAAGAAATGCTCCTTCGCTTCCGCTCTTTGTATGGCAATGAAACAAACTGCCGTATCCGAGCCTTGAACGGCTTGGCGGGTCTTCGCTTTGAGATTTCTCAGAGGGGAAGTGCCATTAATCCTTTGGAAATAGAAAATGACGAGGAATTTTCCTACGATCTTCTTTCCAAAATGAACTTAAAGCCCCGCTACATCTACCGGCCTAACATCGGCTTGAATGTGGTCAATATTCCGGCTTCCATGAAAGCCCGGAAAAATGCCATGCTGATTGGAATATTTACGGCGGCTCTTCTTTCGATTCTGACGCTCTTCTTTCCTTTGTGATTCCTGACAGCCTTCGCACGACTTACCTCATTCCCCTTATCGGGAATTTATTCTCGAAATTTTCAGCCATATTCTCGGCTTTAGCCACGCCCCTTGTCTTCTTTGCCGTTATCTCAGGGATCAGCGGTATCGGTGAGATTTCTTCCTTCGGAAAACTTGGCAGCCAGCTTTTACGGCGGATGTTGCTTACCTACTTGATTGCGGTGCTTGCAATGATTGCGGTGGGAATTCCCATGGGTTTATTGTCATCTTCGTCTCAGGTCTCTGGGGAAAGCGCATTCTCTGATTTATTGAAACTCGTACTGGATATTATCCCTGATAATCTCGTCCTTCCTTTCTCAATAGACAATGATTTACAAGTCATTACGCTTGCCGTCTTCATTGGTCTTGTCATGCTTATGCTTGGAAACCGTGTCAGCGGAATACGCTCTTTGTTTGAGGAGGCCGGCACCCTGTGCAATCAGATGATGCTGGTAGTCTGCAAAGTTCTGCCTCTTTTTGTCTATCTTGGGCTTACGAATCTGCTCTTGAATCACACCTTCTCTGAAATCACAGATGTTTCAAAGATTTTCATCATTTCCCTTGTCGGAGCTTTCATTACAATCTGTATTACGATTATCAGGACTCTTGTGGTGACAAAAATATCTCCCGCAAAACTTTTCTCTGCCCAGCTTCCATCTTTGATAATCAATTTGACCACAAGTTCTCAGGTGTCCGCCATGCCGGAAAGCATGAAGTGTTGCAAAGAAAAATGGGGAATTGACGACAAATTTACTGATTTCGGCCTTTCACTGGGAATCGTCGTTTACATGCCCAACGGTGCTATTATGCTAGGTTCCATGCTCTGGGTTCTTATAGCCATGTCCACTGGCGGAGTTGGCCTTCCTATGCTGATCCGCATTGCCTTTGTGGCAGTCGTTGTGGCCATCGCAGCCCCGCCGATTCCTGGATCTGCCTTTGTCGTTATGCCAGTTTTGTTCTCTGCTTGTGGAGTCGGACTTTCCATGATGCCCCTTGCCGTAATTGTAGCTTCTACTTTCGGATATCTTCTTCCTGCCATGAACGGCTTCTGCCTGCAAGAAGAATTGCTCATGGCTGCCTTTAAGGCTGATAAGGTTAAAAAACTGGAGTAAAAGGCTTTCTTTATTCTTTATTATTCCCTTGCCGACAGCCTTTTTTTCCATTATCTTTAATATATGGAAAAGGTTGAAATTCGAAGCACCACCGTTATTGCGGTAAAGCGAAACGGAAAGGTCGCTATGGCGGGGGACGGTCAGGTTACCCTGGGAAATACAGTATGCAAGGGTAATGCCCGAAAAGTACGCAAAATCTACAACGGAAAGATTCTCACAGGCTTTGCAGGAAGTGTCGCTGATGCATTCACTTTGCTTGATAAATTTGAAGAAAAAATCAAGGAATTCAACGGTGACTTGACAAGAAGTGCCGTTGAACTTGCAAAAATGTGGCGAACAGACAGAATGTATCAAAAGCTTGAGGCCATGCTGATTGTAGCCGATTCCAGCAAGATTCTTTTGATTTCAGGCGACGGAAATGTCATCGAGCCTGA
>JAFUHS010000074.1 GCA_017468745.1 Treponema sp.
AGTGCCCCCGTCTTTCCATGGGGCTTTTACGCCCGGTTTTCATCGCTCCGACCGCAGGACCGTTCGTTGACGCATCAGTTTTTTTTGCAATCGCCCCGAAAGCACTCTCAATCAGAAGCATGCAGTCGTCGTATTTTTCCCGCGCACGGTTCTCCTGGCCCACGAACGAATAAAGCTCGTAAAGTCCGTATTTAAGCACGCAAAGCCTAATGACCTCGTTCGCCTCGTCGTACCCATGCCCGGTCGAGAGAATCATTGCCTTGACTGCGACCTTCGCCTTCAGGAGAGCACGCAAGGTGACATTCTCATCGCCAAGAGTCAGAGTCTCCAAATCCTGCTCTGGGATTTCAGCTTTCAGGTCATCAACGGTAAGCTCCGTAGTTTCGATTTCTTCCGCCATAGTTTCCCCCCTTTTCAATTCTTTCACCATAGGACATCGATTCCATGAGGCCGCAGAATATTGAATAGCTCCAGAGGCTGGATTTTTTTTAGTCCTAGTGCCTCTATCTTTTTGTCCCAGTTTCCGTTGTCTGATGTCTTTCTCAAATCGACAGTTCCGTAAACGGCATTCGTTTTGTGATTCCCGCCCCAATGGCAGAAGGCAAAATTCCTGACCGTTGTAAAAAAATATGCCCATTCCGTACCCATATAGATACCCTTTGACAAATCGCTTGCGCACCATTTTTTCGCATCCTCTGTAGTCATAGCAAAATGAATGTTGGAGTTATTTCCGTGTGCGGTTGCGGTGTACAAAAAAGCGTATTCATCTAAAACGGAATCATCGCAGTGTTCTTTCCTTTCTGGATTTCCATCATCAAAATCAAATAGTAATTGCATGAGATGATTTAATCAGAGTTTTTATAAAACACGGCTTGTCCTGTGGGCATAAAAAAACGCTCCGTTTCCCGGAGCGTCCGTGAGATGAAAAAAAGTGCTATGAGTTCAGCGCAAGGTCAATCATGTAGCGGGATGTTGACTTTCCCGCCGCTTTTGCCTTTTCGTCTATGATTGCTTTTTCTTCCGGTGAGATGCGGAAGCTGATGTTAGTGGTCTTGCCTGCAACCCCTGTAGTTTTCCGCCCGGCACCTTCTCTTGCACCGCCATGTTTCTTTTCCTCTGCCATAAATCAACCTCTGTGGATTATGAAAACCACAATCAGCCCAATGATGATTCCCTTAAAAATTGCCTCAAGAGTAATCCTAAGGAAATACTGTAATTTTCTTGACATATTCGCCCCCTAGGGGTAAACTTTGAAAGAAAGGTGAGGCGGTCGCACAACCAACCCCACCTGCTCCCGCTAGAGGTGCTTACTGATTATTATCAGCAGAACCCCTATTAGGACTTCGATACAAGCCTTATAGACTTCGACCAGGATAGTCTTTAAGGCTTTTTTTATACCGTCTTTCACTGTTTACCCCCTTAATTAAGATTCTCAGCGGAGCAACGCTCCTGATAGTTATAATATACATCTGTTCGTGTTATTTGTCAATACATTTCAAGATGATTTTACATACAAAAAAGGCGGGATTTCTCCCGCCCGAATCATTCAGCTTTTAACTGCTAAGCCGAAGCCTTGAAGCTGACCGATACTTCGACAGCTCCGCCAACCTCGATAGAAACCTCATTGGTTCCTGTCTCAACAAGGCTGTCCTTAGACTTGCCGTTCCAGTTGTTGACCTCGAAGTTTGTAGAAGGTGTGGCAGTGAATACTACTGTCTTTCCTTCCTCAACCTCGTCACCGCTGGTGATTGCCTCACCGTCAACGGTCGCCGCAATGGTTCCGTTCGTGCCGGCGGTGAATTTCACCTTGTAG
>JAFUHS010000075.1 GCA_017468745.1 Treponema sp.
CATAATTTCCTCTTTTGATTTAAATTCCTCACAGAGGTACAGAGGACACAGAGAGATATTTTCAGTAACAAGTCCTTAACCTCAGTCCCTCTGTCTATTGAGCGGCTTGATTGAGGTATGAGACTTTCCCAAATCTACAGTCCTCTGTGAACTCCTAAGCTCTGTGAGGAATTTATTTATTTGTTTAGTTCAAGTGCGATTTTCAGGCCGTACAGGACCAGCTGGCTTTCGATTCGGTCAAAAAGCCCTGATTCCCGGAAGAGATTTGAGAATCCTCCGGTCGCAATGACAACTGGCTTTTCGCCCTTGAAGACTTCCTCCGTGAATCCTCTGATAAGTTCCCGGATTGAGCCCAAAGTGCCGTAATAAAGACCCGACTGAATGGCCGTGACGGTTGAAGAGCCGCAAGCCTTTTCCGGTTCCACAATCTCAACGCTTGGAAGCTGGGCTGTTCCCGAAGAAAGGGCGTGCATCATCATGTTGATTCCCGGTAAAATCGCTCCACCCCAATATTCGTTGTCTTTCGTGATGACATCGACCGTGGTGGCGGTTCCCATATCTACCACGATGATGTGGCTTTTTAGCTTGAGGGCACTGGCTCCTATTGCCGCAGCTATTCTGTCCGCTCCTATTTCCCTAGGATTCGAGTAGCGCAGTTTAAGCCCGGTTTTGATTCCCGAGCGAATCATGAGCGGCTCTATGCCGAAATATTTTACGCAGGCGCTGGTGATGGCGTAGTTGAGGCTTGGCACAACGGAACAGATGGCTATGTCAGAAATCAGCTTTGAGTCGATTCCGTTTTCCCTGAGCACTGACCGCAAAAAAATACCGATTTCGTCGCTTGAAGTGCCGTGGGTCGTGGCGCAGCGGAATGTGAGGATGATTTTGTCCTCTTCGTACACGCCTCCCGAAAGCTGGGTGTTCCCGATGTCAAGTGTAAGAATCATAGTTCCTCCGAATTTGTAAGACGCGGATGCACGCAGATAGACGCGGATAGTTTTTAATATCATCTGTGTGCATCTGCGTTTATCTGCGTCTAATTTAAAATTTCATCCAGCTTTTCAGCCAGCTTCGCATTTGTCGCCCCTTCCGCAAGGCACTCGCCTTTGCCGTTCAGAATCTTGAAGGGGTGCTTGTCTGGCGTGATTTGTGACAAATCGTTGTAGACTACGAAATCTGCCTTGCTGTGGGAAAAAAGGCTGGTGACGGCTCTCTTTTTCTCACTTTCGTCCGCTCCGCTGGTCAGCTTGAAGCATACGACCTTTGCATCTGCATTTCCGCCCTCTTTAGCCCAGTCGTGCAGACTGTCAGCGATTTTGGGGCTTGGTCGGAAAGAGACGGTCATATTTCCGCCTGAATGAAGCTTTCCGCTTTTGCCCGCCTTTATTGTCTCTCTTCCAACGGTCACTGTGTCGGGAACATAATCGCTCACCGCCGCCGCATGAATCACAGCATCGTAAGGGGTCGAAGTCAGTTCGGCCTTGATTGCTTCAGAAAGTTCCTCTCCGGTTTCAAAAAAACGCACTTTTATAGAAGAGTCTTGAGCTTTTATGGCAGAAGAAGCCGCAATCAGCGTGACTTGGTGTCCTTTTGCCGCCAGTGCGTCTGCAATCTGGGCAGAAGTGCGCCCGCTTGAAGAGTTGGTTACGAATCTGACGCTGTCAATGTATTCCCGGCATCCGCCGCCAGTAATTAAAATTTTCATAGTTTTCTCTCTAAGTTAGACGCAGATGTACGCAGATTAACGCGGATATTATTTTAAATATTATCTGTGCGTATCTGCGTTTATCCGCGTCTATTTTTATATCTCGTCCTTTATGTATTCAAACGCCTTTTCTGGAGAAATCAGCTTGCCTAAGCCTACGCTTCCGCAGGCAAGGCGGCCTTCCTCGGTGGGGAGAATTTTTGTGCCCCAGGACTCCAGCTTTTTGAGGTTTTCCTGAAGGGCGGGGTGGGCGAACATGTTTGAGTTCATGGCAGGAGCCAAAAGCACCGGCTTTTCAAAATTGTTGGCAAGGAAAGTCGAGCCGAAAAGGTCATCGCACAATCCGCCTGCAAGCCGGGCAATGCAGTTGGCGCTGGCCGGGTAAATCATGATTAAGTCCGCCCACTTTTGCGCAAGGGTGATGTGGGGAATGCAGTCAGGCTTCCGCGCGAACATGTCAGGAGTCAGGGCTTCACGGCGGCTCAGTCCCTCAAAGACAGCCGGCTGCAAAAACTTAAGCGCGCCTTCGCTCATAGTCACCTGAACTTCCGCCCCCTCCTTAACGAGCAGACTTGTAAGCTCACAGGCCTTGTAGCAGGAAATTGAGCCTGTCACATGCAATAAAATGTGCTTGTCTTTCATAAATTCTTCTCCATAAAAAATAAATTTCTCACAGAGGGCACAGAGTTCACAGAGAACAGACTTGTAAAACAAAGTTTAGCACCTCAGTCGCATTACTTATTAGCAATTTGATTTTGGCCTGTAACTTCCCGAACAAACGACCCTCTGTGTGCTCCTCCGCTCCGTGAGGAATTTAAAATCACCTTTCTATATTGTCGATAAGTCGCACGTCTTCCAGGAAGACGGCGGCGTACAACCTCTTTTCTTTTTCGGTGACATAATCTACCTTGAAGCCCGCCTCTTCCAGCTTCTTTGCGATTTCTGCCTCGCTTCCGCCGCCGGCTAAAATCTCGTGGAATTTTGGAGCTTTTGCAAGTCCTTCTTTGCTAAGCTTGCGGTTGCGGCTGGAAATTGCTAGTCCGTTTTCCTCACGCACGATTGGGCAGGGAAGGAGAGTCACGTCCATAAAGAAAGCCTTTACCATGCCGTCCAGAAGCTTGTACTGCTGGTAGTCCTTTTCGCCGAAGTAGGCGCGGGTAGGGCTGACGATGTTCAGAAGTTTCATTACCACGGTAAGAACGCCGTCAAAGTGGCCGGGACGTTTGGCTCCGCAGAGTTCTTTTGAAAAATCTTTTTCGGTGAGCATGTATTTGTAATCGTCAGGGTACATGACCGGGTAAGTTGGAGCGAAAAGATAGTCAACTCCGGCCTTTTCAAGCAGGGCGCAGTCGTCATCAAAGTTCGCCGGGTAAGTCTCCAAGTCCTTTTTGTCGTTGAACTGGGTCGGGTTCAGGTAAACGCTGACTACGCTCACGTCATTTTCGGCAATCGCCCGCTTAATCAGGGAAAGATGCCCGTTATGAAGGCCGCCCATAGTAGGCACGAAGCCGATTGATTTTCCCTTCAAAGTTTTGCGGATTTCTTTAAAATCATCTGGAGTTTTTATAATTTTCATAGTTTTCTTCCTTATAATAAATTAGACGCGGATGCACACAGATTAACGCGGATAAATCTGCGTAATCTGTGTTTTATTTAATTTCATCTCCCGCGGGGAATGAGCCTGCGTGAACGTCTGCGCTGTACTGGTTGAGCGCGCCCTTGATAAGCTCAAGGCCATTCAAATATTGGCGTACAAAACGCATCTTAAAGCCTGTCATGCCAAGCATGTCCTGCAAGACGAGAACCTGACCGTCACATTCAACTCCGGCTCCGATTCCAATCGTGGGGACAGAAACGGCTTTTGTGATTTTTGAGGCAAGCTCCGCCGGAATACATTCCAGGACGATTGCAAAACAGCCCAGCTTTTCCGCAAGTTTCGCCTCTTCGATTATTTTTTCTGCGGCCGCCTCGGTTTTTCCCTGCATTTTGTGGCCGCCGAAAGCGTTGTAAAACTGGGGTGTAAGCCCAAGGTGAGCCATTACGGGGATTCCGCTCTGAACGATGTGG
>JAFUHS010000076.1 GCA_017468745.1 Treponema sp.
CATAATTTCCTCTTTTGATTTAAATTCCTCACAGAGGTACAGAGGACACAGAGAGATATTTTCAGTAACAAGTCCTTAACCTCAGTCCCTCTGTCTATTGAGCGGCTTGATTGAGGTATGAGACTTTCCCAAATCTACAGTACTCTGTGAACTCCTAAGCTCTGTGAGGAATTTATTTATTCAGTTCAAGTGCGATTCTCAGTCCGTCCAAGACCAGCTGGCTTTCGATTCGGTCAAAAAGCCCTGATTCCCGGAAGAGATTTGAGAATCCTCCGGTCGCAAGCACAATCGCTTTTTCGCCCTTGAAGACTTCCTCCGTGAAACGGCTGATAAGCTCCCGGATTGACCCCAAAGTGCCGTAATAAAGACCTGACTGAATGGCCGTGACGGTCGAGTTTCCGCAGGCTTTTTCCGGCTCCACAATCTCGACGCTGGGAAGCTGGGCCGTTCCAGAAGAAAGGGCGTGCATCATCATGTTGATTCCGGGCAGAATAGCGCCTCCCCAATATTCATTGTCTTTCGTAATCACGTCAACCGTGGTGGCGGTTCCCATGTCCACTACGATGATGTGGCTTTTGAGCTTGAGGGCGCTGGCCCCTATTGCCGCCGCGATTCTGTCCGCTCCGATTTCCTTGGGATTCGAGTAGCGCAGTTTAAGCCCGGTTTTGATACCTGAGCGAATCATCAGTGGCTCGATGCCGAAATATTTTACGCAGGCGCTGGTAATGGCGTAGTTCAGGCTTGGCACAACGGAACAGATGGCTATGTCAGAAATCAGCTTTGAGTCGATTCCGTTTTCCCTGAGCACCGACCGCAAAAAAATGCCCAGCTCGTCGCTTGAAGTGCCGTGGGTCGTGGCGCAGCGGAAAGTGAGGACGATTTTGTTTTCTTTAAAAACCCCGCCCGAAAGCTGAGTGTTCCCGATGTCAAGTGTAAGAATCATAAAACCTCCTCCAGCTTTTCAGCCAGCTCCGCATTTGTCGCCCCTTCCGCCAGACACTCGCCCTTGCCGTTCAGAATCTTGAAAGGGTGCTTGCTTGGCGTGATTTGTGACAAATCGTTGTAGACAACAAAATCTGCCTTGCTGTGACTAAAAAGACTGGTGACGGCGCGATTTTTCTCGGTTTCGTCGGCTCCGCTGGTCAGCTTAAAGCATACGACTTTTGCATCTGCTCTGCCGCCCTCTGCTGCCCATTGGTGAAGGCTGTCAGCGATTTTGGGGCTTGGACGGAAAGTGACGGTCATTTCTCCGCCTGAATGGAGCTTTCCATTTTTGCCCGCCTTTATTGTCTCGCCTCCGACAGTCACTGTGTCGGGCACGTAATCGCTCACCGCCGCCGCGTGAATCACAGCGTCATAGGGAGAAGAAGTCAGCTCGGCCTTGATTGCCTCAGAAAGTTCCTCCCCGGTCTCAAAAAGAATCGTATTTATGGAAGATTCTTTTGCTTTTATGGCAGAAGAAGCCGTAATCAGCGTGATTTCATGTCCTTTTGCCGCCAGCGCGTCGGCAATCTGGGCAGAAGTGCGCCCGCTGGAAGAGTTGGTGACGAATCTGACGCTGTCAATGTATTCCCGGCATCCGCCGCCAGTGATTAAAATTTTCATAGTTTTCTCTTTTATCCACAGATTTACACAGATTTAGCACCGATTAAAAATTTCATATTAAAGAACTAATTAATCTGTGAAAATCTGTGCCTATCTGTGGATTTTTTATAGTTCTACCTTTATGTATTCCAGTGCCTTTTCTGGCGAAATCAGCTTGCCTAAGCCCACGCTTCCGCAGGCAAGGCGGCCTTCCTCGGTGGGGAGGATTTTTGTTCCCCAGGACTCCAGCTTTTTGAGATTTTCCTGAAGGGCTGGATGGGCGAACATGTTTGAGTTCATGGCAGGAGCCAGAAGCACCGGCTTTTCAAAATTGTTGGCAAGGAAAGTCGCGCCGAAAAGGTCATCGCAAAGACCTGAAGCAAGCCGGGCAATGCAGTTCGCGCTGGCCGGGTAAATCATGATTAAGTCCGCCCACTTTTGCGCGAGGGTAATGTGGGGAATACAGTCAGGCTTCCGCGCGAACATGTCAGGAGTCAGGGCTTCACGGCGGCTCAGTCCCTCAAA
>JAFUHS010000077.1 GCA_017468745.1 Treponema sp.
CGGCATGACCGAAAAAGTGCAGGCCGAGCTTCTTGAAGCTGGTCTTTCTCCCGAGACGCCGGCCGCCCTGGTTTACAAGGCGACATGGAACGACGAAAAGCGCGTCCTTTGCACGGTGGGAACGCTGGCAGAATCGGCAAAATCCAAGGGAATTTCAAAAACAGCCCTTATTATCGTAGGCGATGTGCTTTCTCACAGCAATTACTCCCGCTCCAGGCTCTATGATCCTTCCTTTACGACGGAATTTCGGGAAGGAAAAGCTTGAAAATTCTATTCGGTCTTGAATCGGCTTTCGCTGACTGCATTCACCGAATTTTTGAGATTATCCAAACGCCACCACGGCAAAAAAAACGCCGGGTCTTTCCGTTTGCTTTGGAAAAACTCGGCGTACGATTCTTCTCTCAGAGAATGGAGACCGACGGCTTACGATTCCGTGTATTCTTCTGCATTTTGCAACGCAGATTCTACTACATCAGATGTGATATAGTCGATGTCGAATTCAAAATCCGTCGAATCAACCGTGATTTTTGCGGTTGTTTTGTCAGTTCCGTCGGTGTAGGTGATTGCTACCGTTTGTTTCTGTGATTCGTCGTAAAGATAGTAAAGATCATCAGAATCTTTCGTTACCGGGGCTATTACCATGCTGTCGTCCGTCGCCGAAAGAATTTTGTATTTTTTCGTTTCAGTGATTCTTAGATTGTATGTAAGATTTGCGCTTGTGTCTGGATCAACTCTGATTCTATTATCTGAATCGCCATAATAACGATAGTGATACGCTTTGTTGAAGATGTCACCGAATTTTGTGCCGCTCGGGTATGCGTCAATCTCACTAATTTTTAAAGTCGTTCCTGAAAGCTCGTAAGCCTCAATTTCTATAAATTTCTTATCTGCCTCTTCCACTTTCTCGCCAGCTTTTTGTTCTTTGTACCATTTTTGGAAAATCGCGTCTGTAACGGCGGCTGATGTGGTCACACCGAAATCGTGGTCAAGGTCTTCGCTAAACAAATCGTCAAAATTATCTTCGGTAATATAAGATTTTACGCTGTCCAAGACAACGGCTTTTGTTTCTGCCAGTTTTCTTTTCTTGTATTCTGCAAAAGAAGAAGGAGCTGAGGCCGGTTCCGTGTAAAGAACTTTGCCGTCTCGCTCATAAGTGGTGGCTTGAGAGTTTTGGGAAGTTGTGTAAATGACTTTAAGGTCAGAGTCGTAAGAATAATTATCGACGCCGACCCATTTTACTGTAAAAGCATCATATTTGCCTTCTTCAGCTTTCATTTCTACTGAAACTGTATATGTTATCTTGTTTGAACTGAATGTACCTGTCTTTGTGTATCCAACTTCGCTTCTTGTGAAAGTTTTTCCCGCAAGTTCATTCGTTCCCGTGCTTGAAGGGAGAGATGCGCCCGATGTGCCCGATGAGCCTGAGTCGTCATCGTTGTCAGAGCAAGATGCGAAATTGAACACCAGTGCCGAAACGAGCAAAATGGCAAAAAGTGATTTTAAAGCCTTTTTCATAGAAAGCCTCCGTATAAAAAAATTAAATCAAACTTAAAAGATTGATTTTGGATTTACTATACAAAAAAAAAGCATTTCGTCAACTTTTTAATAGGCGATTCAAGGAAACTATGTGCGTTTCTTGTGCGTCTATGCCACTACGAGCGACGGAACAGTTAATGAGGAGGTCACAAATATAGTCCATGCCATGTATTCAGACGAAAAGATTTCCAGTGGTACAGATGATGAATCTGCACTAAAATGGGAAACATACGGAATTGAAGTCGGAGCAGTCTGTAAAGATTCCACATTCACATACACTAATGACAATTTTTCCTCAGATTATTACAATGTCAATTACTACACAATAATCGCTCATTTCGCTGACGGAACGGTTTTGATGACAGAACCAACGGACTAATATTAATGAAAGAATCGATTTTACTCTCACGAATGAGACAGGGGGACAAACTTTCTCTTAAAGAGCAGCTCGCGCTTATCGGTGAGC
>JAFUHS010000078.1 GCA_017468745.1 Treponema sp.
AATCCACCACCGTGTCCATGAGAGTGTAAAGGTTGGGCGTGGTTTCAACGGTCTGGCGGGCAAGGCTTGAATAAAGGATTTTGTCTGCCTGACTTCGGGGAGCCTGAACAGCCGGCCCACGGCTTTTATTGAGCATACGGAACTGAATAAATTATTTGTCGATGAGCTTTCCCATTTCGCCGCCCAGAGCGTCAATTTCCCGGACGATGTTGCCCTTTGCGATTCCGCCAATGGAAGGGTTACAGCTCATGCGTGAAATGGAATCAATGGTTTGGGTAATCAAAAGCGTTTTAAGCCCCATGCGGGCAGAAGCCAAAGCCGCCTCAATGCCAGCGTGACCGCCGCCAACGACAGCTACATCATAAAAATCATAAAATCCAGCCATAATGAGAATGATTATAGTGAAAAAAGCCTGTCGTTGAAAGTGCGGGGCTGATTTTTACATGTCAGCCTTATTGGAGCGTAAAAAAAATCTTTTCGTTATCATGAAAACATGTTAAAATGAATTTGCGACTAAAGGGGGCGGAGCTGATTGTCAGTCAACAAGTCCTGCGCGGTTAATTCTTGGAAACGAGGCTAATATACAAAACTAATAATAGAAGAAAAGAATGATGAAAACTAAAAGAATAAAAAGATATGCGGTTGTAGCGTTTATGCTGGCAATTTCCGCTTTATGTAGTGCATGCGATAACCGTAAGAATCCTGCCAGAGAAGGTTTTGCTATTCAGGAAATTTCTGATGAGCTTTTTGAAAGAATGAAAATGGGAAATACATACAAAGCTGACTGCATCGTTCCCCGGGAAGATTTGCGTTATCTTTTGGTTCTTCACAAGGATAAGGATGGAAATCCTCATCAGGGAGAAATGGTCGTACACAAACTCATTGCGGAAGATGTCCTGGAGATTTTTGAGAAACTGTATGATGCGGCTTATCCGATAGAGCGCATGGTTCTTCCTGATAATTATATGGCTGATGACGAGATTATGATGCGTGACAATAACTCATCCAGCTTTAATTTCAGGTTTATATCTCATACAAAAAAGATTTCAAAGCATGGATTAGGAATGGCTGTTGACATCAACACTTTGTACAATCCCTACCACAAATTTGTAACGAAAGAAGACGGCACGATAAGTGAAGTGCTGGAGCCGGCCACTGCCAGACCTTATTTAGACAGAAGCAAGGACTTCGACTACAAGATAAACAAAGACGATCTTTGCTACAAGCTCTTTATCGAAAAAGGCTTTGAATGGGGTGGAGAATGGGGAGACCTGAAAGATTACCAGCATTTTGAGCTGCCAACGGAAATCACGGAGAAATATTCTGAAAAGTATGCGCGCTAGTTTTTACCAGTAAAAATTGATGTCAGAATAAGGCTTCTTTTTATTGTCGTCTAAGCTCGCTTATAAAAGGAAGCCCGTGAAAATCCGTGTGCTCCGCAGACAAAGTCACCTGCCTTTAGCAAGATGACTTACAATGTTTTTTTCGTTATAATGTCTCCCGCTATGTCGAAAAAAATTTCTTTTCTGATTTTCACTTCCCTCATTCTTTCAGGGATTTTTTGTTCTTGCACGAAAACTTTAGGTTATAGCGTGCTTTTGTGGTCAAATCCTGAGCATGAGATTGCAGACGGCACGCTTTTAAAAGTCCATATCAAATCAAATATCTCTCAGGTCTATGTCGTTTCGATTCCTGGAAGCAAAGAGAATTTTGAAATTCCACTCTGGCAGGCAACGGAGCCCGAGAGCAAAGGCAAAGCCCTGAAGCAGCAGAAGCGTTTCTCTGAATTTGAGCATACTTATGCTCGGGTTAAGCTTGACGGGCTTCCAATTCGCTCAGATGCTGTCAACACTTCAAAGCAGGTTTATCGTCTGCGTGAGGGGGAAATTATCCGCTGTCTTTATCGGGGGGCGGGGGCGGCTGTCACAAACGGTCACGGCAACATGAGCGGTGAATGGCTTCGGGTTCTTACAGAAACAGGCACTTACGGCTGGTGCTTTTCTCATAATCTTTCTCTTTTTCAGGCAGCTTCTTTCGATATCTCGGCTCAAATGCAAGTTTCTTCCACTAAAACTGATGATTCAAAGGCTTCTTCAAAAAGTGGTGATAAGGCGATTGTAAGGAATATAATTGCAAAAAAATGGTATCCTGAATCATTCCAAAATATGATTAAAGTCGGTCGAATAGATGTTAACCGCATGAACCCAAGCTATGGCTTCTCATTCGGAATCAATCCAGAAGAAAACGCCGACTCAGTCTTTGCGGGAACGGCCGTCCTTAACACAGAAAATGCGGGTGGCTCATGGACATACACTGACATAACCAAAAAGGCCGAGAAAGAATATGAATTTACCGGAAGCAATCTGAAAATGTCCATTCGTGGGGCTGGCTCTGACATCATGATTCTGCAATATATGGAAAAAGGCAAGCAGAGACAGGAAACTTTGGTCGCCTTGACTGAAAATATCGAAAAACTCATTGAAAACGAGCTGACCCGCCGCCAGAACGAGCTTAAGCGAATCGCTGCGGCAGGCCCGGTCTTCAAAAGCTCAAACTACGGCACAATCAAGTTCAACAACGAAAATTCGGTTACATGGAGCAATTACAAGCTCTTGCAGCCTGCTATCATCTCAAACAAGGCTCTTGGCTCGGTCACAGT
>JAFUHS010000008.1 GCA_017468745.1 Treponema sp.
ACGGTTGTTTTTGACTGGTCGAAAAATCTCTGGGAAAAAACTGATTCAATTCCTGATGAAACTGATGAAATTCTTCCTGCTGAGTTTGTGGAATTTCCTGTGCGGCCTTCAAAGCCTAATTTTACCGGAAACGGCGTTCTTTCTGGCGATGACGGTATTGCAATTGAAGAACTTTCTCCGTGTGAGATGGCAGATTATTGTGCATGGCGAAAGGAAGAAAGCCGGTATTTTTTTAATTCGCGGAATTTCAAGGACTCAAACGACAGCCAGAAAGATTATTTTGCGGCAGAGATTTGCGTTGATGAAGAGAATCTCTCGCTCTCATTGACTTTTAAAAAATTCGCGCGGAAAGAGATTGAAGGAAGAGATTACTTGCATAGACATATTGAATCTGCTTTTCCTGTGTATTTCTCTGAGTCTATTGAAACGCCGGCTTTTGCAAGGGAGAGGATTTTTTTTGACATGAAGAACGGCACGATTTCCTTTTCTTTTGATTCCGGCAAGCCTTCTGAGAAAAAAGAAGATTTTGAACCCTGGCGGCTGAACCAGAACAGCAAGAGAGAGTTTTTGCCTTTTGAGCGGCATCAAAAAATCCTTCAGTTTCTCGGAAATCTGGAATTCTATTTTTATCCAGAGAGCGTGCTTTGCCAGGCCTACAAAAAACTTAAGTCCCTTGCAAAGAAATTCACTGGACTTTCCGAAACTCCGGCGACAGTCAATTATTTGAGCGAAGAGAATGAGAAGCCTCGTTATCTTTCTGAAATGTATGTGCTTACGATGCTTCCCTGTGAGCCGAATCTTTACGCAGTTCTTATGAACAAGGAGCTGCATGAGTTGAAATTCAGCTTCAGCTACGATCGTTCGGACACAAAGGTTCTGGCAAAATTCTTAAAAAAGGCTCAAATCAGTGACCACCGGGTTTTGCGGAAAGCTTATTCCGAGCATCCGACGGTTCTTCTTTTGTGTATGCGGCTTCATGATTCAGGCTTCCGCGACATCAATTTGTACAACCGCGTAATCGAAAGCGAAGAAAATCGGGAAGAAATCAGATACCTTGACCGAAAAGCCCTTGTTTTCTTCTCACAATACAGCATAAAAAAGCGGGGCGAGCTTGCGACAATGAACACTCTTCTCAGAAAAAGCGAGGATGTAGATCCTTACATGAAAGACGATGCTCTCTGCATGTTCCAGAAATATTTTCGTTATGTGCCGAAAGAATTGCGAAAGGACATTCTTGAAGACGGATTCACTCGCTTCAATCATGATGCCCTTGCAAAAATTTCTTACAGCGTGGAGAATCGTAACATCACTTTTAAATACACTCTCGAACAGAAAAACCTTGAGGACGACATAGACGGCTATTCTTTCCGCCTTCCCAAAACAAATATGCAGATGTGCGAAATCGGAACGGCTCTTCATAACTGTGTGGCAAGCTATGCAGAAATCGTTGAAGGCAAAGAATGTACGATTGTCTATGCGGAAAAAGACGGGGAGTACAAAATCTGCATTGAAGTGCGGGGAAAAGAAGTTTGTCAGGAAAAAATTGACCGAAATGC
>JAFUHS010000079.1 GCA_017468745.1 Treponema sp.
CGAGTCCATCAACGAGGCCGTAAACTACGCCATCCGGAAGCAATTTCTGGAAGGCTTCTTCGAGGAGCAGAAAATGTACATTACGAACAGCTTGCTTACGGAATTCGACCAGGAGCTTCACGACCAGTCCTGCATGGAGCTGGGCTACGAGCGGGGGCGGGCTGAGGGAATTGAAGAAGGCGCGCAGCAGAACGCGGTGGCGAATGCGAGGAATCTGCTTGGCATGAATCTCCTCACCCCAGAACAAATCGCTCAGGCGGTCTCGCTCCCATTAGAACAGGTGCTTGCCCTCAAAGAAAAGAACTCTGTGCAAACAGCTAATTCTTGATGACCATTACTTTTCTGGTTTCGTCGAGACCGCTTCCGCTTACCCGCACAAAATACAAACCTCTCGCGACAGGGCTTCCTGCATTATTTTTTCCATCCCAATAGTAATAGTGGGTTCCCGCACTGACACGGCCTTTTTCAAGCCGCTTAACAATATTTCCGTCCAGAGTCATGACATAAATATTAAGGCTGCCTTCATTTTTCACTTCGACTTGAAGGGCGGCCTTTTCACCGATAGAGGCATTGATTACATTGTTCAAAATTGAGACTCCGCCCCGCTGCGGGGTGATGTCGCTAATCGTGAAAGACCATAAATCGGCGAAAGAGAACTTACCAGAAGAAATAAGTTCCGTCGGCATTCTAAAAGCATACAGAGGGATTCGCGATGTCGTTTTGTCACCGTCATGATTCACCTCAATGACAGAACCGTTTGAATCCAGAATTTTAAAGAAGAAGTTGAATTCTTTTTTGTTCGAGAATTTGTATTCTTCGTTGCTGGCTGTCATGTTTTTTAGGATTTCAGAGCCACTTACATCCTCAAAGACAGGATTTCCCGAAAGCGGGCTCGTATTGTAATCTGAGGCAAGAGAATTCATTCTAGCATCAAGCCAAATTCGCCAGTCATTGCCAGTGAGAAGATTGAATTTGTCGCTTATCCAGTCCGTGCGAAGGTTGGATTTAATATCCATGACGAGGGCAAGGCTTTCTCCGTTCTGAACAGGGAGATATTCTCCGCTTTCATCTGTGCCGCCGACAAACTGCATCTGGAAAACAATGTCATGACCAGACCTTATTTTTGCATAGTTTCCGCCCTCACGAGAAAAATCATGCACGGCATAATCACTTGAAAGAGGCACGACATCACTTCCATAAAGCCCCTGCTCTTCCCAGCCCTCATCATCGGAAGCAGAGCGGGCGTAAAGTACATTCACGGCATTCAATGCAAAATCTGAAATCGCATGACAGGTGTGATAAGGAATGGCATTACCGTTTATATCCCTGAAATAAGAGCGGATAGATGTTCCGCTGAAGCTTTCCCCCTCAACACCCACATCATTTACTCGGAGCCAGATTTTTTCAACATCATCAAGGGTAACCCTTCGGCTTAGGGTAAAGAGAAGGGCTGTATAATCTTCCGAATAGTCGGCCAGCTCAACCTTTTCCACAGAAATTGAATCAACTGTTTTTGTCGTATCAACAGAATCATCTTCTGAATATACGAATTCAATATTTTCAGCCATTTTTTCAAGGATCTCCGTGAGTGAGCCGCTGTCAGGAAGCAAATCTTCTCCAAAAGCAAGAGGTTTTGTGAAGACTGCGTAAAGTTTATCATGTCCCAGGGGGGAAAGCACGATTGAGAATGACGGTGGCGTAATGTCCATGGAGTAAAGTGTTTTCGTATTCACATCATCATCGGTTTGCAGCAGACGGTTTCCGGCCAAATCCGTAATGAAAGATTTTTCCGCTGTGTATGTAAGGATAAAACTCGTGCGAATTGGAAGCTCATCATCTTCTTTGTTCAGCAAGAGCGAAATATAAGGACTGTCATTTTCTGTTTCTGTGACAGTTATGTCCTTATTTCGGAAAAGTGAGCTTTTCACATTCTGGGAGACAATGTTCTCTTCAAAATCCCTTATCTCAGACTTAACGCCGTCGATGACATAGACATACTGGAAAGCCTGGCTGGCATCGGTAAGGCTAGACCTCCGGATTCCACCCTTAGTCATATTCGCCCCATTTGAGAAGGAACGGTTTCCACCGGCATTTTCCGGCGCAAGATGATTCGTCAGAAGAGAGCCGTTTTTCGACCAGCCGTTTTGAGAAATCCACTTGTAAGTATCAGAAGATTCGTAATTCTGCTGATTGTCAAACAAATGGAGCTCTACGCGGTCAAGATATGCGCTCGTGTTGGAGTCTACCGTACCGATAATCTCATAAACCCGGTCTTTACTGTCACCGCTTGTCCATGAATATCGGTCTTCCCCATCAAGAGAAGTAATATAAGGCGTAAATACAGGATGAAGACAATCCCAACCAGTATGGAGAGAGTCTGCCGAAGCAGATGCACGGTCATTTACAGAAATAGAGCGTGAAGAATTGTTTTCATCAAGTTTATTCGGGCTTGCATTTCCGTCAGCATCCAAAGCCAGATCCGTGATAAAATCATTTTCCGTAACGGTGACATGACCGGAAGGAGTCTGACTTGAATCTATGTAGCCAATCCAATTGTGGAATTCGCTTGAAGAGATTTTTACAGGATTATCTTCATCAACATAGCCTGCGACTGCGATTCGGATTCGGTTTTTCTGAATCTCTTCGTTTCCGCTGGCAGTTCTCTGGAATTTTCTGTAAAGAGCGTGAGGCTTTGCAGTGTCTATTTCATGAGAAGAAGAGTCTCGCCAGCCTGCCGTAAGCTCCCCTTCTTCAATTGAGACAAATCCCTTTATTTCAAGACCTGAATTTTTGTTTATAATCGCGCCGCCATGCTCCGAGACCGAGTCAAATGAATCTTCTGCCTGAATATTCTGATTATCGTTCTCGTCTCCGGAAACAAGGCTGCCTATATCCACAGGCTCAGAGTAGCGCAATTCAATAAAATTATGGGAATCATAGAATTTCTGAGAATCTGCGCTTCCTGTATTCTTTGAGAAGAGTTCCTGTCCGGCGAAAACATCTACAAGAACCGGGCGGGCTTTGTCAATCGTAGCGTAACTTTCCGGAAGAGCGTAATCAGAGCCAGAAACAGACTCGTCTTTCCAGAGAGCCGTTCCGTAATTCCGGCACATGGTTTTTCCTTCGGCCGCATAGAACAAGCCTTCCATAAGAGAAAGATCTGTAGTTACAGAACGATGACTTCCGCTTCTATCAGTGCTGTCTTCACCACCAGCCGAGCGAGCCGTAGCATCAGTATTCCAAGTCTTTTCAGACGAAGAGACTTTAAGATAGAGTTTTGTGGCAGCAGGAATATCCTTGTCTTTCCATGAGGATTCAGAAAGCGGAACAGAACAGGTCGTTCCGTCACTCTCGGTGTAAAAAATGCCGTCAAAGGCGATAGCTGCGTTATTATAGAAAATACCGCCTGAAAGAACGGAAGATGCAAAAGCGACAGTTTTTTCTACTTCACTGCCAGAATTTTCCAGATTCATATCGAAAGAAAGGCAAATCACAGAATCAGAGACAGAATAAGCCTCTGCAATCTGAGGAACTTCAAACTGGAAGCCGGAATTTCCGCTTGCATCTGTAACATTCTGACTTCTGGAGGCTGCGACAAAAGCCGAGCCAGAAGAAGAAGCGGCGGAAGAATTAGCCACACTCGCATTGAAGAGGACTGCATAAGGCAAGCCCCACTCTTTTTCGCTTACACTTGCCGTCGCATTAAAGACAGGATTGGAAGCAGAATTATCAGGCAGGATGAAATGCGCATTGTTTAAATCGAGGCCATTAAGATAAAGATTTCCTGTAAGAGTGATTTTTGATGAAGAGTCTGTTGAAAGTTTTGCCGAGAGGGATTCCAGACCTTGATTTGGCTGATAAACGAGATTCTCATAGCCAAAATAAGCAAATCTCGTATCAGAAGAAGGATAGCGGGGGTCATCAGCATTATAATTCGCACCGAAAAGGGCAAAATTTCCGCTTTCAAGAGCAGCATCAGCCTTTAAGTCGAAAGAGCCGTTAAAGAAATAAAGGTTCTGGGCTTTCAAGTCATGCTCAAGGCTCATTGTAAAGGCTGCAAAATCAAAATAAAGCTCGCTGTCAGAAAAATCAATTCCGCTGACAGCAGAAAGTTTTCCGTCAAGGCCCGCTGAGACAAGAATTTTTTCTGATGCATGGGCTGTAAGAGAAGACTGTAAGTCGTAGTCTCCAGAAAGAAGAGTGATTGTTGAGGCAGAGATGCTTCCGTCAGCATTTGCGCTTCCGATTATCGATGTAAATGTTATGTCAGAGAAAGTGCCGTCAGATTTTTGGGCCTTGAAGACAGTCGCGCTTTCAAGGCTAAGCTTTCCCGTGTACTTTTGAGTAAGAGAAGTCAAGACAGAAAGGGGAAGCTCAAGGCCGCCAAGCGCAGAAACCGTCGTCTCGCCCGTAACATCAATGGATGAAAGGGTAACAGCCGCCTTAAATTCAGGGTTTCCCCGAATGATAAAATCGTAGTCTCCAGATACGCTTCCGGCAAATGTCGCCTTCGCGCAATCAAGACTGGTCTTTGCGAGCAGCTCAGTATTTGAGAAATCGAGGGAAGAGACAGAAACCGCACCCGCGATTTTTGTGTCGCCCTTAGTGTGGGTAAGAGAAGCTGTGAATGTACAGGCGCTTTCTTCACCAGTCCCCAGAGTGAGGATTCCGCTCGTTCCGAAAATGACAGGTTCAGTGACAGTGCAGGCCGAATCAATGCTGATGTCAAAATCCGTGTTTTCACTGTTTTCGACTGTCTTTGCCGTCAGTTTTTTGACAAACTCGATTCTGCCTCCGCCGGCCGTCGTGTCGCTCATGATGACAGAATCGGCGACTATATCCGTCACAAAGCTCTTTCCAGTCGTCTCCTGACTGACAGTGACGCTTCCCAGCTGGGAGACTGTCGGATTCGCGACAGCAATCTCTCCCGCACTTCCGTCGTCATTGTTCGCACTGGGGAAATGGCTTCCGTCGCTGAGGCTGACTCCGCCCAGAGTGAGCTTCTTTCCGTTATGGATATAGTCCCCCTCCACAGTGAAATTCCTTCTGACCGCGATTCCATCCCCGTTCGTGGTCTTAATCCCTTCGGGTATTTTCAAGTCATAGAATACTCCCGAAATCGTAATCGGGTTTCCGGTGACGGTAACATTTTTTTTGTTGAAGACGACTTCCGCAGCAAAATCTCCGCTTATGCTTCCCGCAAGAGTGAGAGTGCCGCCCTCCGAGCCGGCATCCCAGAAGCAGACTCCATTATTCTCGATTGAGCTGACGGTCTGAGGCGAATCAGAATCATTCACGCCTGTCTGGATAAAGCTTGAGCCTGCGGAAATTACGAGATTTCCCGCCTCAAAGCCCGCCGTGCTTACCGCAAGCACGGTTCCCGTCTCAAGGGTCAGTGTCTTTTCGCCGTTCTGAGAGAATGAAGCCGTGGAGGCAAAAGAAGCGGAGCTTGCCGTAAGGGAGAGGTTTGAATCCGTCTCGACAGCTCCTTTGAATGACAGCGTCTCCACCGCGCTGAGAGCCAGGTCTGTATTCGCAGACACACTGCTTTCAAATGTGATGTTCTCTCCCGCGCTCGCCGTAATCGGGTTCTCTGCCTCAAAGTGGGCAGGACTTTTCAAGGTGACGGAAGCGTCCCCGCTTACCCCTGCATTAAAGAGGATGTCGCTCTCTCCCGCGTCCAAAATGCGGGTGCCATACAGATTGACCGAAGCCTTATAGGATTGCGGAGCCGTGCTAGTGACATCGCCGTGAAGGTGGGCAGGGCTAGCCAGCGTGAGTGAAGAGCCTGACGTGCCCGTGACAGAAGAAGAGAATGTGACTTCGCCCGCCGTTCCCGCATCAAAAATTATGCCGGAATCGGAATTAAGGGTTACAGCCCCTGTGTAGCTCTGGTTTCCCGACGAGGTGACATTTCCATTGAAAGATGAACTGCCACTGATTGTGATGTCCCCGTCTGAAACGAGGCTTCCTTCAAAAATGACATCGCTTTCTACCGTGAGAGAAGAAACATCAGCGTCTCCTATAACAGAAAAGGCTCCGCCGTCAGCATTTTTTCCCTTTAGAGTCGTTATGCCGCTTGAAACGAGGGCAATTCCGGACTCAAAGGTATTGTATGTATCGTCACCAGAGAGGGTGATGTCTCCGCCGGGCAGTGTTTCCGTTCCGACAGTAACTAGACCAGAGAAAGTATTTTCGCCAGAGAGGGTGATTACATTTCCACTTCCGTTAGCAATAAGCGTCATTCCTGAGACTGAGAGTTCGTCTGGAACAGAGCCGGTTGCCCCCTCAGTGAATTCAAGCTGAGAGAATTTTTTGCCCCAGTTCAAGGCCGGGCTAAAATCACCATAATATTCTATGACTCCAGTAATAAACCCGTTTGCATCAATAGGAAAATTCGTGATTCCAGAGTCTCCGTTTTTGACAAAAACCTCATTCCCACTTACCTTAATTCTCCCCTGATTTGAGAGCGTATTTGCAGTGAGATTATAACCGTTAAAATCAAAAACAACATTTTCGCCGATTGTAACAGAACTTCCCACGCTCTCATTAAAGCCATCTCCGTCCGCATCAAAATTAAAATCTGCCGTATCATTCGCTAAATCAACAGGAGCGGACAAAATCGGATAATTTTCAGAATCAAGAGAAAGAATCTCCACATCGCTATATTTTGTCGGAACAGATGCCGGATTCCAGTTTGATTTTTCATTCCACTCATGAGGTGAAGCAGAATCACTTCCTGTCCAAAGATATTTTTGCCCCGCAAAAAACCAGTTCGTGTTTCCGGTGCCGTCAACATTGTAGCCATCCTTCGCATAAACGATAATCGGCTCAGAATTTTCATTTTTTGAATTAGTGATACGAGTATAGGCGACAGATATTTTAGAAACATCAGACACATCAAAAAGAGGAAGAATCGACCACTCGTCTGCCCCCCAAAATTCGATGAGGCTATTTTGACTTCCTTTAAGGGTGAGCGAATCTGAAACCGTCTGTGTCGTGCCAGAGCCGAACGAAAGCTTTACTCCGCCAGACTCACAGGCAAAAGAAGCGAAAGTATTATTACCCGAAAGGCTCGTATCAGCAGTGAATTTCGCAGTCGAACTGAAAGTATTGTCGCCAGAAAGAAAAGCCCCCTTTCCAGAGAATGTAACATTTTTTTCAAAAGTTTTGCCGTTCGCATTAATTTGTGCATTTTCACCGGTGAAAGTGACTGCAGAAGCCACATTTTCTGTAAATTTAACCGAAGAGCGCACCTCAAGAGAATCGCAATAGACTTCGCCCATGGACAAGTTGCCGTCACTGTTGAGGGCAATATCACCAGCGGAGGAAGAAGGAGACTTCCCGATTGAGACATCACCAGTAAATTGATTTATGCCTGAGAGAGAAAGACTGTTTCCGCTGCCGTTTAAAATTTCCGTCCTTCCAGAAACGACAAGTTCATCGGAAACCTCGCCCGTCATATTCGTGCCAAAAACAAGATTGATATAATTATTTCCCCAGGCAAGTGACTCAAAATCAGCTGCGTTATCCGCGTAATACTCAACCGTACTATACGCTCCATTTTCAACAGAAGAAGAAATCTGCCCGCTCTGACCGTAAAGCTTAAGCCGTCCATTGTTCACAAAGTCAGCAGTCGCTTCCTCGCCATCGCTCGCACTGACAGTAAGACCTTTTATATCCAGCACTTTTCCATCGTTGACAGTAAGTCTTTTAAAAGAAAGGCTTGAAACCTCGGCAGATGTGAGCGGGTCGGTAAAAGGAAGGGACGGCGGATTTCCACCATCAGCCGTCGCGATAAAAATTTCATTTCCTCCCCTAACGAAAGATGGATAATGCCCGGCCGTTTTCGCTCCAGCCTCGTCATAAGCCCAGTTCGCGGCATTAGTCCATGAAGAATCAGCAGAACCAATCCAATAAAATGTAGTCAGGAACCAGTTTTCAGTTGAATCCCTGGCTCCTTCAGAGACAGTTGAAGCCCAGGCATGCGCGACAGTTTGATTTGCCTTGGAATAAGAGACCGTCGTATTTTCAAAAGTCGGGAATGAAGAATCATGGTCAGAGCCGTCATAATTCGGCATTTCGAGAATCCACCATGTTGATTGCTCAGATTCCGAAGGAGAAGAAGAATCCGTCGTGAGTGCAACTCCACTCGCACTGAATGAAGAATTTACAGTCTGAGTCTTGCCAGCTGCAAATTTTACGGTCATTCCAGAGCCAGAGAATAAGAGACTGTTGAAAAGATTCTCATCAGCAAATGAAATGGTTGAGCCGGCAGTTTTCGCCTCTACACCATAAAAAATATTCGAACCGGAAACTGTGGCAGAAGTTCCAGAGAAAGAAATCGTGCCGCCAGAAGCAGAAAAAACGCCATTATTCGTCCAGTTTCCAGCTGTCTCAAAAGAAGAAGCCGTGCTGACAGAAGCCGATGATGCAATCTCCACATTATAGAATTGGACTACCCCGCCGTCGGCAACAGTAATCGTCTGAGCAGCAGACACATTTCCGTTAAAAGAAAGAGTTTTCCCGCTGTCAGAGGTAAAAGAGCCTGTCGCTTCAAGAGAGAAATTTCCCGCAAGAGAGAGGTCATTTTTAAGAGAAAGACTTCCACTCGCCCCCACAGTCAGATTTCCGCCTACAAAAAGCGTGCCCGTCGTTTCCGTAGCCGCAGAGCCGGAAATCAGCAGATTTGCATAGTCCGTCGTTCCAAAATCCGTAATAGTCTGACCGCTACCGGAATACTTCACCGTGCCGCCAGACTCCGTGTCGTTAATAGGAGTGGGAGTAGCCGCACCGTCCGTGATTCTCGCGCTTCCCCCATATTCAATCGTAGCATAATTCTTAAGAGTGCCGGTGACAGAGAGAGTGGCATCCGTCAAGGCGGCAGGAAGAAGCAGATTCGCCGTATGAGAGGCTGCAGAATCGCTTCCGACAGTGAGATTCGTTACAGCAGCCGCACTGTTAACGCTGGGGTAATTTGAGAGTCCGTCAGGAATTACAGCATAAGAAAGAGAGCCGGGAATGCTTTTAGGATTCCAGTTTGCTTTTTTATGCCAATCAGTCGGGCTTGTCGAATCTTCACCAGTCCATGTGTAGGAAAAATCACTGAAATTCCAGTTAGTGTTGTTCCCCATGTCAACGCTGTTTCTTGCGATGATTGAGTCATTTGTGGAAGAGGAGTCCGTGACCCACGCATAAGACACGGTCTCTTTTCCAACAGCCACATCTATATAAAATTCCTCTCCGCTCGTATCACTCTGTATTGTAATTTCCGAGCCATCACTTCCTGTGACAATAAAATCATTCGTAACAGTCTGCTTTTTTCCATTTGCAAAAGAAAGTTCGGCACCAGCAGCCTCGCAGATAAAATCATAAAATACCGTCTCACCGTCAAACATAGTGGAAGTCAGGAATTCTACAGAATGTTCATTTGCCTTGAATCCGCTTTCTCCGGAATAATTCAGCCAAAATCCGTTTGAGAGTGAAAGATTGGACTGTGCCTGTAAAACGGCAGATGTATCAGAGTCACTTCCGATTGTTAAAGAGCCCAGCTTAAAGACATTTGTATCAGCAATATCACTGGCATAACCGATGCTTGTTGTCGCGCTATTGATTTCAAGATTTCCGATAGTGCCGTTGTTTTCAGCATCAGAAGATGTAATACTTCCACCGGCAGATTTTACTTTATCCGAAAAATCACTTGCCCCCTCATAAGTCGTAAAGGCGAGACTTGAAGAAGTTCCGGTCAGATTTATTGTGCCTGAATTGATTATTTTTTTTGCGCTAATCGTTCCGCCAGTCGAGTTGAGCAGACCGCTTGTGCCGATAGTGATTGTCGAGTCACAGGCTGGGATTGCAGACAGAGAAGATGTGACAGAAAGAGTTCCATCAATATTGAGATTTAGAGGAGGAGCATTTGTAGTCCCATATGTACTATAAGTGTCAACCGATAGAGTTTTTCCTTCATTGACTTTTAAAATTGTTCCGCTATGAACAGCAAGTTTATCCGCCTTAACTTTCGCATCAAAAACAAGAGTTCCGATTATAGAAGCGTCATCAGTTTTGTTCATGCGGGAGACATCAAGTATATCAGAAACAGTAAGAGAGCCTGAGCCAGAAATAGTTGATGCAGTTCCAGCCGTCAACTTGTAATCATCTCTTGAAGCCCCGCGATACATATTATCGACCGTGAGTTGGCCATTTAAAGCAAGGTTCACATAACCGCCAAAATAAAAAGTCGGTATATAAAAATTTACGGAAGGGGTCGTAAAAGTTCTTGTGTCTGAAGAATCCGTGGATGTGTTGTAGAAATAAAGCTTGGCATTTGGTGGCACTGCCCCCCCACTAACACCAGAAAAATCCATATCCCCGTTGATAAAGTAGGTAGCCGTCTTTGATGGGGTAAATGCTCCTGACGCCTTAAAATTTCCAGTGAAGACAGGAGATTTTGTTCCACAGGCCACACTTTTTAGAATAACAGGGTTTGTAGAATTATTCGTGATTGATGCCGAATCAGAAATATCAAGGATTTCCACTGTGTTCGCTGTATTTGCACCAAAAGTGACTTTTCCAGCAGAAACAGCGAGCATGCCTGCACCTGAGTAACCGCCGTTGAAAATGACATCACTGATGTTATTTACATAAACAGCACCGGCATTCGTCATATTTCCACCGACAAAGAGAGTTGGTTTTTCGTTGTCTACACTGTCAGATGAAGTGAACTGTGACGAGGAATCCAGATTAAAAGAAGTATCGATATATAGGCCTGCAAGTGCATAAGAACATTCACGGTCATTTATTGATGAAAACTTTGTTACTTGAATTTTTGAATTTTCATTTGTCGCAAGAGAGCCTACAGCAATTGAGTCAAAAAGAAAATAGCCGTCGACAGTAATATTTGCGCTCTCCGCATTATCGCCGTAGCCCCTTATCGTTGCCCTATTAGAAGAAGAGCCGGAAGAATTCACGAGGGTCAGGGAATAGCCAGAGCCATTTAAGGTAAGATTATCAGCACTTTCACCTGAATCAAAAACCGCAGTGTCACCGTCCTCGTAGCCGGGATAACGACCATCATAAGAACCACCATCATATTCTGCAACGGATACATATTTTTCTGTCGCACCAAGCAAGCCCTTATAAGCCCAATTTGCACTGTTTGTCCATGAAGTTGAATCTGCTCCCGTCCAATAATATGTGTTAAAATCAGTAACAACAGGATCTTCCGTATATGTGTAAGTGAAAGTGCCAAGTATAAACCGAGTATCTGGAGTGTAAATTGTAAGAGTTATAGAGTCGCCGTCAGCAAGAGCATCCCCATCATCAATCCAAAAAAGTTTAGAACGAGAAGAGTTATCAAGCATTAATCGGCCTTCTTTGCCTAAAAAAAGACCTGTCGGATCACTATCATTAGCATCAGATTCCTCATCGTATATATAAAATGAGCCTGTGTCATCTGTTGCTTCTGTTCCTGTAAAAGCAGTTACTTTGTATTTATAGTAAACAACATTACCACTTGTGGAAGAATAACGGCTTAAATAAAAATTTTGCCTAGAAGTTCCTTCTTCAATCTTGTAATATGTAGGTTCGCCAGCATACTGCTTAAAGGTGGTTTTACTAAAACTTAGCCACTGCTCCCCCTCTCCAGATACATCATATTCGTAATCAAGATAATCCACCATATCACCTGAAAAAGGAAGATAAACAGTTCCATTATTAAAAGAAAGCTGAAAATCTCCATTATTCGAGTAAAGATTCAATGACTTTTCTTTTATTTCAAATACGGCGTTTCCAGAGAGATTAAAATAATAAATATATTCATCTCCGCTATGAATAATCCTGTCTGTAATGCTATCATCATTAATGCACTTTGTCTCAAATGTATTGCATGAAATTTTTCCATACAGGATTTCTGTTTCATTACCATTACCATCTTTATCGTAATAAAAATAAAAATTATCACAGGTAAGACTATACTCGCTGCCAGAATATAAAGCATTGGGAGAAAATGTAAACCTGACAGTGCCTTCTTCTACGCTATTAAGATGTAAATCTGCAATCTCAACATCTTGATTAATTTCTACATTGACAGTGCTTTCTCCAGTAAAATAAACATTGTCACCAGCCCCTGGAATTCCATTTGGTGACCAGTTGTTTTCATTTGACCAATAATGATTTTGAGCAGCACCGCCGTCTGTCCAAGTGTAAGTCGCCCCCCACGCCCCCGCAGCACACAGCACCAGTGCTACGGCAAAAAGCATACGCTTTATGAGAGAAAAAAAACTGCTTTGCACAAGAGTGGAAGTCACGCTTCTCATTATAACACATGGAGAGAAAATTTAAATACGATTCCCTTCGCCCGCAGAGACGAGTAATTTCGCTTGCTATTGCGGGCTTTTTTTTGTTTGATACGGCTTCCTGCACGACTTGCCACGCTTGCCGAGGCAAAAGCAAATGCCTCCAGCCAGCGGGCAATTATTGCAACAGGTCTATTTCATCTGTGCGGTTTCGATGTAGCCGCCGGCAGACTTGGTTATGGCATAGCCCAAGAGCGGGTTCTTTGTGCCGTTACCATAAATCATACCATATTCGGTTCCTGCAGAAGAGGTTCCGACAGTTCCATCTGTTTTTTTTGAATCAGTAAGATTACCTGAACTATCTTTCCATACACCAACATTTATATGATCTATAGAAATTTTACTTGAACTTGGAATAACGCTTACTTCCCAGTTACCTGTTGCGGCTTCTTCTTGTGCTCCACTTAAGTCCGTAGCTGAAGCAATAGAAGTTTCGCTTGCCCAATATGCAACCTTTGGGCGGGCACAACTGCTTCCATAGTAGCTGATGTATGGAACAGGTTTGCTATCTTTAAGAGCAACATCAAGATACAATTCTGTACCAACAATTCCGTAAGAATCAACTATACAGGTTTTGGCACTTGACGGAGAAGCATAATCATCAATATATGCATACCAGACATCAGCATTTGCGTTGTCGTAGCAGGCAATATGAACCTTGCCATTTGCATCCAGTGCTACCTTACAGTATTCGCCGATACCGTTACCTTCTCCAAAGACTGCCACAGGGGTGCTCCAGCCTGTAGCACTTTGAGAATAAGAATCGACAGTATTATAATTATTTCCTTTGTATGTTGGAGCTGTAATCTTTTGAGGTGCTGTATTATATGAATAGAGCATCTGGTTGTTTGTTGAATCATACCATACAGCTACAACAAGGTCGTCAGTAAAACTTACTTCATCTTTTACGTAAGTGTCCCCACCCTGATATTTGGCCGCAATACTTACATACTGGCCGGCACAAACTGGTTTATTATCACGAGTCATAACGGCAGTATTTGCGGTATATTTTGTACCTGTATTTCCTGGAACAAAAGTCCATTTATCTTTTGTCTGTCCGGCAATCAAAGAAATATATTCCAAAGTATATGGAGAATCTTTAACGACTTTTGAGCCTGTCAAAGACTTTGTTCCTTCTGAATTATCTGTTTTACCATCACCACTAACAGCATTAGGACCATAATAATCATAGAAAAGATTATTCTTATTTCGTGTTTTATTATCAGAATTTTCTATGTAACCCCATTTAAAACGAATTTCGTCATTTATGGCATCATAATAAGCAAGATAAACTGTTGTGCTAGTTGCACTTGAATTCGCAACACTTGTAGCTATAGATGGTGATTGTATTCGTTCCTTATTGATATTGCTACCAACAAAAGTTGAACCATCAGTAGATTCTCCTTGACCTACAAGTTCAAGTCTCAATTGTCCTGTTCCATTGTTATGTCCATAAGATTGATTATAAAATCCCTTTCCCCATCTGCTTGTAAATATTCCAAACGAATCAGTTGCCGGAGTTCCATTAATATCACCGCCAGCTGTAGTTCCAAAAGAGTTTCCGTTAGCATCATAGGCAAAACCAATACTTGTCCAGAAATCAAGTCCCTGTTCCCAAACATCGTAAGATTTATCAGGACTTCCCATGCTAAAATTCAAAGGACCATTTGCAAATGCAAATCCTACCTGTTTATTTACAGGATTAATTGCCATTACTGGCTGGCTCAAAGGTCCACTCTTTGGTTTTCCCGCTTCTGAGTTAATCTGCCACACATCCAGCACCACATCATCGGTGAGCAAATTGTTGTTGTCGCCGTTTGGCTGACGGTTGTAGTAGTTGTCATAGACACTCTTGTCGCCGGTCGGGGTTTTGGTCAAATCCACGGTTTTGTCGTACACGCCCTTCGCGTCGTTGTCGTTCAGGTTGTTGAGTGCGGTGATTCCTTCCACGATAAGGTCGTATTTGCCGGAAGCAAGATTGGAGACAGCGAGAGTCGTATTGCCGTTCAAGTTGAAGCCTTCGAATGTGATTGTCTCGTCAGCCGCCACAGGGTAGTGTCCGCGGGCTGTTCGGTTGTAGACGCTAGGGTTGTTAGTCTTGAGTTTTGAAAGCGTGGTCGTAACGCCCGTGATGTACGGCACGACGTCCATCTGGTATGTCGCTTTGTTTGTCGTTCCGTCTGTGACGATGTACTTTCCGTCGGTCGTGTCAGGTTTCGTGATTGAGGAAGCATCCGTCTCATTGTCCTTCGCGTCTTTTGCGAGGACTGTGAGCGTGACATCTTTTCCAACTTGATAATCTATTTTCGAGGTATCGATTGAGAGAGTCCAGTAGACTTTGTGGCCTTTCTGGTCGAAGTAGACAGAGTCGCCGTAGTTGCCCACGGCTGAGCTTGTCGCGTCCACAACGGAGAATTCGTAGCCATTGGCAATCTTTTTTTCGGAGACATTCCACTGGCCTTTTGCGGAATCGTAGGTCGCGACGTTCGTTGCGGAAACGAGGAATGTTCCAAACTGTACAGAGAGAGAAGCCAAGCGCATATCGTCGTAGGCGGTTCCCGTGAACGTGATTTTTCCAGAGACTTTCGGGTCGCTTCCGTAAGCGGTCTTGATTGAATCCGTCAAATCCGCTTCAAGCTCGATATGGCCGTTGTCGCTTGAGTTGTCGTAGAGAGAATTTTCAGAAGCAGAGTTCCAGTAGAACGGATTGACGACAACTGTCGGTTTTGTCGTGTCATCCTGCGCCACCATAAAATTCTTCACATAGAGGACAGCGTTCTGTGAATTGCTTCCCTGAGTTGTTTCTTCCGTTGAATCCCAGAAGGTGAAGCTCATTCCCTTGTTTGTTCCGTCAGAACCGAGGTTTGCTTTAGCAACTATAAATGAGTGCATCTTGTAGCTTACATTCGAGCCTGCAAACGTTCCTTCTACGGTTCCAGTAAAGCTTGCACTTATGTTGCCGGCAGTACCTGTCTCAGAACTTGAAGAAGTTGCGTTCGTAACAGTTCCCGTTACGGCAGTTGCACTTGTAGCATCAGTCTTCAATACCATGCCGATGTCGCCGTTTCCGCCAGTGAGTTCTGGAATCACGGCAAGTCCGTTTTTAATCGTAAATATTCCCTTCGGATATTTCGCTTTTCCGTCAGCCATTTCTGTAAAATCAAGAGTATAGGTCGCCTGAGTAATTCCTTCCGCACCCAAAATATCGTACTCTTCAATTTCCGTAAGACTTTCAGAATTCACATATTTTCCGTCACCTGAAAGGTCTGTTCCCAAGAATACTTTCGCCAGCCGTGGAGCGTTATTCGTAATCTTTGTGTTAATGGTCTTGCCAGCTACATTGCCCGCATTATCGAAGGCGAGAATCACAAGGGAAGCCGGGCCGTCAGGCATATTGGTAGAGTGAATCGTTGCGTCCCAAGTCCAAGTCTTGCCGCTCTTACTGAAAGATTCCGGCATTTTATCATCATCATCACCCTTATCAAAAGTGAAAGGATTTGCCGAATAGCTCTTAACTTTTTCCGTCGCGCTGTTGTCTATTACCTGGGCAATCGGGAAGTAGGCTTCAAATGAGTCAGTTTTTGCCGCCGCGAGAGAAGGAGTAAATGTAAGCGTATTTCCATTGATTTCAGAGATTCTATGCAGAATACCGTCAATCTCAACCAATCCGCCCACACGCACATGAGCGTCAAAAGAGGAGTCTGCCGTAAATGTGTCAGTGGTGGCAGTTCCAGAGCGAACACTTGCATATAGACTGAAAGTTTCGTTTTTCTGGGTGAATTGGCGTTCCGTAAGAGATGACATGTCAATCTTGCTGTCTTCAGTTCCGCTTGTAATCATAGGATCCATCACCACATTTTCAGCGATTGAATCCTGTGTTTTTCCAGCCTTTCGCATGTAATAGAAGAGGATATGCTTAAGTCCAGAACCCTCATCTGTTGACGAGCCAGAGACAATGAACTGATAATTTGAATCCTCGATTGACTCAAAGTCATCGCTCGTAAAGTCCGTTCCATTGCCTTTGAGAGAGTCCAAAGAAGGAGCTGTCTCATCGATATTGAAGCTGAATGTCTGGCTTGCCGTATGTTCCGCATCCTGTGCATTTACCGTCAGCTCGACATTAGAGCTGTCTTTCGGAATCGGAATGTAAAGCCGCACTCCATTCTTGCCGCTCTCGGAGATACCTGTTTCCACATAATAGTCGCTTCCTGCTGTAAGGCTTGCTCCACCTTTAAGAACGCTGTAACCTGTGACTGAAGTCTCATCAAGCAGAGTCGCGACAAGAGTCCAGTGTCCCCGCAGATACAGGTCAGACTCGTAGTTCTGGCTGGAAGTATAGATTTCGGAAGGCAGAGAAGTGATTCGGGAATTTCCGTCTCCATACTGATTGACGCGGGCATTGATTACAGGCGCGGTGTTATCAATATGAATGGCAATGACATTATCGCCGCTAGTCCATGCCCCGAATTTTCCCTCTGCATTCACACCAGAGGCACGAATGGTAATGTTTGTCGTTCCCGAGCTTGGGTTAAGCTCTCCGTTTGCGTTAAGGATGATACCCCAAGAGCCAGTTCCCGAAGATTTGATTCCCCACCAGTTCTGCACCTCCTCATTTGAAACAAAGCCGTATTTTTTAAGCTGTTCATCGCTGAGAGTTGAAGAAGAATAATCAATACCTACGACTTCTTTGAGGACATCATAAGCGCTCAGGATTGTGTATCCGTATGTACTTTCCGCCTTTGTTTTGTCGCTGTCAGAGAAAGAAGCACTTTCATCAGCAATCTGATAGAAAATCGATTTTACTGTTGTCGTTGCAGACGGGATAGTGGCAGAACCTGTAGCACGGATTGTGCCGCCCAAGACAGCATATTTTTCGCTTGACGACACATAGTTGTCTTTTGTCGGATATGTGAATTCAAGTTTCGGTCGGTCTGCGTCAGGATTATGCTTGATATAATATCCTGTTTCCCAAGAAGTGTTTCCAAGTTTGTCAATGGCAAGGAAATAAAGAGGCAGAGTATAGATTCCGTCTTGTATTTCTGTAGCGAAGTCCAGTGAATCATAAACCTCAAAAAGAGGATTTCCCGCAACAAAGACGAAATTATCCGTATCAGAAGTTTCGGCAGCAAATTTTCCGTCAAAATTGAATTCCCAAGCCCTTGCAGAAGAGCCGGCCGCCAGGGAATCAATACCGCCATTCCATGAAAGAGACCTGAGATATTCCAGTTTGTCTGAGTCACTTTTTCCATTAAGAGCCGTAGTCTGAGCCAATGTTGGGACAATCCAGTAAATTGTTTCAGTACCGGCATTTCCCTGATCCTCAGCAGAACCACTTATCGTTACTGAGCCAGTGACTTCATCCCCTGCCTGCGGTGATTTGAGCTTGATTTCCGGTGCGGAATTATCCGCATAGAATGAGAAGTTTCCGTTACCGACGAGTCCAAGTTTATCGTATGGAATGACATTAACTTTTACGCTTCCTGTGGCAGCATCTGCAAACGAAATCACTCCTGTCGTCCAAACTGATTGTTTTGAATTTTCAGCTGATTCGGCAATCTCTCCATTGACAGTATATGAAGAATCTGCCACTTTATCGCCTGAACGGTATTTTTCGGTAACTTCACTACCACTCTTGCTGATATAAGTGATTTCAAGTGCAATTCCTGCAATTTGGCTTTCATCACTTGCCGTAACGATGAATTTTGCTTTCGGTTTAGCGCTTCCACCAAGAATGTAGCTCGCTGATACAGTTTCTACGCTTCCTGTCAATGTTATTCCGTCAGCCTCGTATGCCTGAGACTTTAAGTCTTCGACTTTCGGCGCGGTTGAGTCAGACCTGTAAGTGAATACCTTTGCGCAATCTTCATTCTGAAGCTCATGCTCGTTAACCCGTATTTTCGGAACATTAAGGTAATTTTCTGCATTTTTATCAGTTTTATAGGTCGTATAATATTCTTTTCCAGCAGAATCTTTTATGTAGACATAAACGGTCTTTTTCGCGTCTATATTTTTATTTGCATCATAATCTGCTCTTGGAGTAAATGTGACGGTTCCGTTAGATAAGACTGAATTCGGCAAATCAGCGGCCTTTTCTGTAATCTTCTCGTCAGAGAACTGCACGCTTTCAATTCCGTCATCATCGCTTACAAGGGCGATAATCTGAGATTTAGTTCCGAATTTTAAGACATAGGGATTTTCCGAATCTTCTGCAAGATAGGTCAAATTCGTAATTTTTACGATAGGCCTGTCCGAATCCTGAGAGATTTTGACTTTGAAGGGCACAGAATATCCGATATTGCCCGCCTTATCAATAGCTTTTGCCCGGAGATAATAATAAGACTCGTCTTCAAGCGTTGTCGTAACGAAATTCTCAGCCTTGAATGTGTAATTTCCGCTGAGTTTGATTCCATTCTCGTTTTCAGCAGAATATACAGGAAGAGCCGTCCATGAGGCAGAATCAGCCGAGTTTTCCGTATAATCACTTGAATACTCAACAGCGAGAATTGCCGTTTCTGGAAGCATGTTTCCGTCGCTTATCGTTCCGTCCAGGTTAATCGTACCGTTTATCTCGATGTCGCCTGTAGAAGTGTCAGCGTCAGCTGGTTTTACGAGTTCTACGCTTGGAGAAATTTTATCCACTGTGATGTTTGCAACGCTGACCGTCTGCTTGTTTCCGCTGCCCGCCCTGTCGGTTGCAGTAGCATAGACAGTATAGGTTCCAGAATCAACCTCTTCAAAAGCAGATTTGGAGATTGTGGCAGTCCACTTGATTCTATTTTTATCGTTCTCACTGCCAGGAGCCGCTTCGCTCTCCACTGTGGCATAACTTGTCTTGTCGTTTACAGTGACAGAAAGCGCGACATTATCGATTCCAGCCTCTTTGTCAGTAACAAAGCCTTCGATAGTAATATCCTGAGTAGCGTTTGTAAGAATTACCTCAGGCTCTTTCTCAAAAATCGGAGTCCCGGTGTCCACATTGATTGAGTAATATCTTTCGCCGGCTACAGTATCTATTTTTGCGTTTCCAGCCTTATCAACGACAAGGAGCACGAGATAATTGTTACCTTCTTCAAATCCCGTGATATTCGTCTTGAAATTTGACAGGACATCCAGATTCTCAGAGTCGCTTCCGTCAGCTGTTTTATTGTAGCTGACTTTTTTTGTTTCAGGCGTTGAAAGAATTGAGAAATAGCCTGTCTTTTTGTTGGCGTAATCCGCCAGGAAAGCGTTAATCACATCAGAGGTCGGCTCTTCTTTGCTGAGTAAATAGTAGATAAATGAAATACCGCTTCCCTGAGAACTTTCTTCAAAATTTCCCCGAATCAGAATCGTTGAGGCATTTCCGTAAGTTCCTGGAGAATACTTTCCTCCTACATCTTCAAAGGAACCGTTGGCGGAATCACCCAAGCGGAAGTAAATGTCCTTGCCTTTTGCGTCAAACTCGTGCTTGCCTTCAGGAGCCTTGTTGTCACAGAAGAGAGTCACTGTCTTTTTTGCAGTCCGCCCGTTTTTGTCTTTTGCCGTAAAGCTGATAACATAAGAGTCTTCGATGTAGCCGGTATTGTCTTTCCATGGATTCACCGTAACAGGGAATTTCTTTCCCACCGTATTGCCATCCGAAACAATATCCGTACCAGTGCCGACAGTGATGATTTTCGCAGATTCTGTATCAGAATCGGTCACTGCCGTAAGAGACTCAATATTGGTATCATAAATTTCTGCGTAAAGGGTCTTGTTCTTATCGTTTGTAAGCAGGGTCTCACCCTCGGAAAGTTCGCCGTTATCCGCTATTTTTTTGATTTTGAGAACAGGAATCTGCTTATCAAGAGAAATCTTTGTTTTTCCGTCAAGAATGATAGAGTTGCCCGCGTTATCCCTGGCAGAATAGAAGACATACACGGTTTCATCATAACATTTATTTGCAAGAGCATATTCCTGAATGCTGAGCGTGCCGTTCCAAACATTGTTGGCGCCTTGATTCATCTGAGTCCACTGTACGGCATCGATATTATCAGGAGCCGTGCTCGCCGTTGAGAGATAATAGCCTGCGAATGAGACTCCGCTGTAATCATCCGTGACTTTCGCTGAAACCTGAACATACTGAGCCTCATCGAGATAAACCGTTGAGTCAGCGCTGTTTTCACTGATTTCAGGAGCGTTTGCGTCAATATTGAAAGCAAATTTGGCAGAATTTGACTGATTGTATTCATCAGTAACCGTAAAGAGAATAGTGTATTTGCCGCTTACCGCTGAAGAAGCAAAATTAACGGTTGAAGCCCAAATGTTTCCGTTCAGAGCAGTGAATTTAACCTCTCCCGGCTGCACAGAAAGATTATTTTCATTTTCATCGATGAAAACAGCCTTAATCGAACACTTGTCTGCGCCAAAGACTTTGCTGCTTGGAGTAATAGAGCCTCGGATTTCAAAGCCGTCGGTCTTGAATCCTGATGGAGTGTCAATGATAACATTCGGAGCACCTGAATCCACCGCGATGAAAAAGTCCTGCAAGACATTCTTGTTCACAGAATCCGCATCAGAGACATCTGTCTCGATATAATTTCCGTCCATGGCGGCAATGGAAACTTTATAGACTCCCTCTTTTTCAGGGAGCACATAACGAAGCGCATATGAAGACTTTTTCGGATTCATTGAGTATGGATTGATTCCGTAATATGAGCTTTCGTCAGAAATCTTATTGCCGTCTTTGTCATACAGGGTGACGACAACAGTATTAACAGTGTCATCGTCAGAGAAAGTCACCGACATTTTATTGTTGGATTTTGTTCCGAAAAGATTTTGCTCAGTGGAAATGGCAGAAGCGGTTTTTACATCTGAGCTGACATTCTCCAGGACGATTTTCGGCCGGTCTGTTTCCTGATAGATGACAAAATTTTTCCCGCCATTGAGGGCTTTTGATGAATATGAGCCTTTGTTTCCAGCCTTGTCTTCAGCCGTAAAGATAAGCTCAATCTGTATTTTTTGGTCGCCGTCTGAACCTTTGTAATCATCGAAATATTTCGTAATTACCGTCGTCGGGAAGTCTGCCAGTGAAATCGCATACGCCCGCCCCAGTTTTCCGTCAAATTCGACTCCGTACTCATCTTTATGCTCGATAAGCCCCGAAAGAATGGAATCCTCCTGAGTAAGTTCTTTTGTTAAATCCGTGCTTGCCCAAATGTCATAAGTGACAGCATCCTCACCTTCTTTTAAGTTCTGATTCTCTACGACATTCCCCCGGATGGCTATTTTTCCATTAAGATAAGTATTTTCGTCTCCAGCACCGAAGTATTCCCCGCCACTTACAGTCGGAGTGATTGAAGCGATTGAGACAACCGGATTCACCGTATCAATATGAATGCTTCCAGTAGAAAAACTGTCATGGCTGGAAGAAGAGACTCCTGTTATCTTAAGGGTACAAAGCCAGTACGCGCCGTCATTAGTGTCAGAAACCTTCACTTTTGCGTCATAAAGGTCCATAAGTTTCTGAATTTTAGAAGGGTCGAAAGACCATGTATCTTCACCAGACCAAGACAAAGCCCCAATACCAATATCAGAAGGTTGCCATACAAGCTGTCCGCTGCTGTTTTTTTTGCTGGTTATTTCATCAGAAAATTCCCCGATAATTTCATTAGTACCTGCGTCCGTCACTGTAAAATCCGCCTTGACCGCCGCCACATAATAATCAGCGGAAGCAACGCTTGCAGTTCCCGTAAAAGTTGAAAATTCATTCATGACAGCAAGGTTTTCTGGCGAGACAAAGGTGATAGTTGGCGGAACACCAGCCGCATTTCCTACAAAACCGTAGACCGTATCCTGGGCAAAAACCACATCCTCCGCATCATAGCCCGTCACGCCAAAAATATAATATGCGCCGAGAGAAATTCCCTCTGTAGGAAGCATGACAGAAAATGTTTTTGTAGAGACACTGCTGCTTTTTTTCTGTCATTTCCCTGAAAATAATCATAGATAAGCAGCCAGTCATCTCCCGCATCGTCGGTATGGATAGTCGTCGTCGGATTATCAGCACTTTTGTCAGCCTCAACGATGAAATCATATTCATTATTCTCAAGTTTCGTAACTTCAACCTGAAGTTTCTTCAAATCTTCTTTGAGAGCTGCAGGGTCACTCGGCTTTTCATACAAGTGTTTTATCCAAAGTTTTACGCTGTCAGGCGCGACATTCGTTCCGTCAAGTCCGGCAGTCACAGTAACAGAAACTGTATTACCGCAAGAAGCAGTCTGATCCGTTCCATTTCCAAAGTGAAGACCAAAACCGTTGACATTATAAATAGGATTCGACTCAGGATTCAAAGAAAAACTCAGTTTACCGGCCATAGTGTCATCATCACTTCCGGCAGCAGTATCGATGATATTTTCATTGAGGATGGCAAGAGCCTCATCATTTGTTTCAAGACCGGCAAGAATATCCTTCAAGTTCGCCGCACTCAAGCCCATACCGTTTCGCGAACTCATGAGAGTTTTATAAACAGAGTCATAAAGGTAGACCTTAGAGCTTGAGTTTCCGCAAGAATCAGACTCCAGCTCTTCAGCAGTGCGGGCTGATGATTTTGGAGGATTTTTATATGCCTTAGTGTTATCGGTAAGAGTTATCTGAGCATAGTAATATTCAGTTCCGTGGTCTTCCGGATGAATAGTCGCATATCGCTGATTCTGACTTGAACCAAACTGAGCAATCTGAACGCTAGTACCACCGGCCGTGGCGATATCCTCTTCCCTAAAGAAAGGCAGGGACTCACCGTCATAGGTTTCAGAGGAAACGCACTCACCGTTGACATCGAAAATCTTGACATCCATGAAAGAAACCGTATGATTGTCAGAAATCGTACCGTCGATAGTGAAAATAGAGCCGTAAGCAGAAGGATTAAGACCGCTTCCCTTAACAACACCAGGATTTGAGATTACAAAGACCGGCGGATTGTTATCAATTTCGAAAGTGCGGGAATAAGTACCAGAATTGTTGCCTGCATTATCAAAAGCAGTAACGCCGACCTCATATTTTCCGTCAGCGTATTTCCAACCGTTAAAATAATTCGGATTAGAGTCATCGTATTCATTGAGGGTAATAGACCATGACAATTCATCAAGCGCCATATCAGCAAGGAAAGAATCATCGACAAAGCCTTTATCATCTTCGTCTTTATCAAGACTTCGCACGGTTACGGTAATTTTTGCGATTTTCTTGTCATCCGAACATGTACCAGCAAGAATAAAACTATCACGAATCGCAACGCCAGATTCAGGGTATTCTATAGAAAGAACTGGTGATTTTGTATCGATTGAGGCTCCAAGACCAGAATCTTCTCCACAGGAAATAAGTGGCAAGAGTAAGAATGATGAAAACAGAATCAGAAGTTTTGGAACAGTAAATAAGCGTCTCATAAAGCAACTCCTTATAAAACTCAGCGTAACAGCATTGCACGGAAGCAACGAATCAGCAAGTTTTCGCCAAAGGGGAAAGCTCCTTTGCCTGGACTAACTGATAATTATAACGCAAAAAAAATAGATTCCAATTATTATCGGCACATTTTAAGACAATTTCAACTGCTTTTAAAATAAAAAGAGGGAAGCCAACCTTAAAAAGGTCTTCTCCCCCCTTTCGTTTTTCCGACTCTAGCCCCGGAAGTTTTTTAACGCTCGCTTCCGCGGAAAAATCACAGATTTTTCCGAGACTCGCTAAAATCGCTTCTCAAGCGTTTTTTTAACGCTCGCTACCCTTGCCGACGAGGCACGCCCGCGGTTCGAGCACAGCACGAACCGAGACTCGCCTACAAACTCGTCTCACGAGTTTGTTCGCCTGCGGCGACCGGCTCCCTACCACTCAGCTTGTGCACAGAGTATTTTTTCTTGCTGATTAATTGCCCTTGCCTACTAAGCACATCCATTCTGCCTGAGCGCAGAGGGTTTCGCCGACGAAGGCTTTTCCGGACTGGACTACCATGTTTTTGGTGCAGCGTTTGTTTTCGATTTCCATGCGGACATTGTCGCCAGGGCGAACCTGGTGCTTGAATTTTACATTGTTCACTGTGGCAAGGAAGAAAAGGCTTCCTTCGTCGAACTTTTTCTGCAGGCTCAATGCCGCTCCGCCGCCCTGAGCCATTGTCTCAATCAGGATAACGCCTGGAACTACAGGATATTCGGGGAAGTGTCCCTTAAAGAAAAAATCCTCGTCAGTAAATTTGCGGTGGCAGACACAGCCATTGTCATCGTAAGAGTCGATTGAATCCACGAACAAAAAAGGCTTGCGATGAGGCAAAAGCGACTCAATATCAGTAAATGCTTCCATATAAATCTCCTATAAAACTATCCACAGATTCACACAGATTTTCACTGATTTTATATTTCTCAAACGAATATCTCTCGTACAAACACGAAATACCTTCGCATTACAAATCATTTTATCTGTGCTAATCTGTGGTTTCTTATTCCAACTTCCCCACATGAACATTTTCCGTATGTTCACGGAAAATGTTCACGCACAAAACACCAAATCTGTGTTCATCTGTGCTAATCTGTGGATTACTGTGCCTTTTTGAATACCAGACAGCCGTTGTGGCCGCCGAAGCCGAAGTTTGCGCTCATGGCTACATTGACCGGCATTTCAAGGCCCTTGTTTGGAGTGTAATCCAAGTCACAGCCGCCTTCTACATCAGGCTCGTCAAGGTTGATTGTAGCAGGAATATATGAATCCTGAATTGCCTTAACGCAAATCATTGCCTCAAGGGAACCAGCGTTACCAAGACAGTGACCTGTCATTGATTTTGTTGATGAAATGTGAAGACCTTTTGCAGCCTCACCGAAAGCGATGTGGAGCATTTTTGTCTCGCCAGAATCGTTCAATTTTGTTGAAGTTCCGTGAGCGTTGTAGTATGTGACTTCCTCTGGTTTAACGCCAGCGTCTTTCATTGCGATTGTCATACATTTAGCACCGCAAACTCCGTCCGGATTGGGGGCTGTAAGGTGATAGCCGTCTGAAGAAGCGCCGTAGCCTGCGACCTCAGCATAGATTTTAGCACCCCGGGCTTTTGCGTGCTCATACTCTTCCAAAACGAGGATTGTTGAGCCTTCACCCATGATGAATCCGTCTCGTTTTTTATCGAATGGGCGGCTTGCCTTTGTCGGGTCGTCTGCGTAGCCTGAAGAAAGGGCGTGGAGCATTGAAAAGCCCAGGTTTGCGTAACCACACTGAGTTGACTCGGCTCCTCCTGCCAGAATTACATCGTAGCGGCCGCTTCTAACCTCATCGAATGCGTTTCCGATTGCGTCAGTTCCAGAGGCACAAGCTGTAGCGACAGTGTGTGTGGCTCCGTGGAGACCGAAAGCCATTGAGATGTTACCAGCACCTTCATTTGGAATGAGCATAGGGATTGTCATTGGAGACATTCGGGTCTGGTTTGAATCGAAGTAAGCCTTCATTGTGCTTTCTGTAACTTCCAAGCCACCGATACCGACACCAAGATAAACAGAAGTGTCTTCAAGAATGTCAGCCTTTCCGAGAAGGTCAGAATCTTCGAGGGCCATTTTAGCGGCAGCGACAGCGTACTGAGTGTACAAAGCCATTTTGCGGGCAGCGCTTGAATCCATATAATCAGCAGCCTTGAAATCTTTTACCTCAGCCGCATATTTTACTTTGAAGTTTGCATTGTCATAATGTGTGATTGTGTTGATTCCGCTTTTTCCAGCTTTGATTGCAGCCCATGTGGCATCAACTGAGTTTCCCAAAGGTGAAACACATCCAAGTCCTGTTACAACTACTCTTCGCATATAAATCTCCTGTTTAAGACAGCGGCAAGGATGCCGCGTCAATATGATGCAAATATATCCCGCAAATTTTCGGGCTAGGGATTGGAGTGGCGGCGAAGCCGTTGCATAGTGA
>JAFUHS010000080.1 GCA_017468745.1 Treponema sp.
GCCGCCGAGCGCACTTTCGCTTTGATTACTCAGGTGGCCGGTCGGGCAGGGCGCTTTTTCCCGGACGGCAAGGTTTTAGTCCAGACTTACTGCCCCGACAGCGAGCCTGTAGCCTATGCCGTGGCCGGGAAGACAAAAGAATTCTACGAAAGCGAAATCAAAACCCGTGAAATGCTGAATTTTCCTCCCTTCGCCAGAATCTTGCGCATGGTTTTCCGTGCTCCCAGCGAGAGTCAGGCTGTGGCGGGAGCAAATGGGGCAGCCGCAATCCTTCAGAAAATCCTTTACGGCTCAAAATCAAATCCTTCAAAATTGCAGGAAGCCGCCCTCCACACGGAGATTTTAGGGCCTGCAGACTGTCCTCTCTCAAAAATCGCCGCCAATTACCGCCAGCAGATAATTTTGCGGGGGCCTTCAATCAGCCTGCTTCAATACATGGCTTCCACTTTTATGGAGAATTTCAAGGCTCCCGGCGAAGTCTACATCGAGTATGATGTGGATCCCGTTTCCTTGTTGTAAAGATTTCTTTATTTTTATAAAATAGTATCCTGTATGAAAATCGCCATGTTTTCGGATTCGTATTATCCGCGTATCAACGGAGTTACGGTTTCGGTTCATTCGTATGCGGTAGAACTCACAAAACTCGGTCATAAAGTTGCCATTGTCTGTCTGGATTACACCGAGGAGCAGCAGAAAAATGCTTTTTTTGACGAAAAAAAAAGTGACGCGGCTTCTCCTTTCAAGATAATCCGCATTCCTTCACAATGGATTATATGGTCAGACGAAGACCGTTTTGCCCGTTTTGACTGCTGGCGTTATTTGAAAAAACAGGTTGACGCTTTTGGCCCGGACTTGGTTCATGGTAACGGTGAGTGGTCAATCGGCTATCTTGGCGCAATGTATGCCCGCCACCGCCATCTTCCTTTTGTTTACACCTTTCATACGATGTGGGAAGATTACATTGCCAATTACACATCCTTTATTACCTCCCTGATTCCGAACAAAGGCCTGCGGTTTGCCGGGAGAACCCTTGTAAAATTCTACCTGAAAAGGGCGAACCTCATAATCGCCCCCACAAAACATATCGCTGAAGTCGTTGCCCGCTATGGAATAGAGCGGCCTGTTCAGATTCTTCCTACCGGTATCCCTGACAACAAATTCGGAAAATTTTCAATCTTGCGTGCCCAGTCAATGCAGAGAACCCTGAGCCGAAAATTTCCTGTCATGAGAAACAAAAAAATCCTTCTCTATGTTGGCCGTGTCGCTTATGAGAAAAACCTTGCCTTTCTTTTTGATGTGCTTAAAACTGTGCAGAAAGATGAGCCTAAGGCCTGTCTTCTTATAGTTGGCGGAGGCCCCTATCTTGATGAGATGAAAGAGAAGACGAAAGAACTCGGTCTTGAAAAATCGGTCTGCTTTACCGGCTATGTGCCGTCAAAAGATGTGATTTATCTTTACCGCATGTCTCAGGTTTTTGTATTCCCCAGCAAGACCGACACTCAGGGGCTTGTTACCATCGAATCCATGATGGCGGGGCTTCCTGTAGTCGCAATCGGCGAGCTTGGGACAGTGGATGTCATGCAGGGAAATCACGGCGGCTTTATGGTTGGCGATAATGTTTCTGAATTCTCTGAAAAAGTCATTGAGCTTTTAAAGAATCCCAGACTGCGTAAGCAAAAATCCGACGAAGGAAAGGAATGGAGCCGTCAATGGAAAATTTCTTCCCTTGTGCCCCAGCTTGTCAGCTGCTACGAGAGTGTTTTGAACGGAAATAAAAAATAATCTATAAAGAAGAAAAAAATGAATCTGCTTAGAATGAAAAAAATCTTTTTTGTTTTTGCCCTTTTTCTGTCATTCATGACTTTGCCCATTTTTTCTGCGGAAAGTTCTCTTTTTGAGCGCCGCTCCAGAAGCGCACAGGAGCTTGTTCCTTCCGGGCACTGGATTTATGATGCCATGATGGCTTTGAGCCTTGAGAATCGAAGCCTGAACTTCGCTGACAGTGCCCCTCTTTCAATTCAGGAACTGCGCACTTACCTTGACGAAATCGACTACGATTCTTTAAGCGATGCGGGCAGGGCTCAATATGACCGCATTGAAGGCTATGTGGCCGACAGGCGTTTTTCAATCGGTTCTGATTTGATTTCCATCAGCCTTGAGCCAAAGTTCAATGTCTCTGCCTTCTACAAAAACAAGGATGATATTGACTGGGTGTATGACCGCTACAGCCGCGAGCCTGTTTTTGACGCTCCCTTCGTTATTGACTGCGGGGATTATTTTGCTATGGATATGGAAATTTCCCTTGGCTCTTCAAAAGGTTCATCCCTTAAAAACGACAATTATTCGAATATTCCCTATCAGGTAAAGAATATGGATGTGAATTTCCCATATTCGGCCTATTTTAACACCGGTTACAAATTCACGGAAAAAACGGGTGTCGCTTTTCAGATTCAGCAGGGAAGCCAGAGCATAGGCCGTACTTTAGGCGGCTCAATCATCTGGTCTGACCATCTTACTGGAACCACACAGGCAAAACTGAGCGCATATTCTCCCAATGTAAAATATACGGCAACGGTCAGCGAATTCAATGTCGACAAATACATGTACATGCACAATGTGGAAGCCCGGCTTTTCAAGAAATTCACTCTGGGCGTTCAGGAAGGAATGCTTGTTTACGCTCCCCTTGAACTGCGCTACATGAATCCATGGACTATTTTCCACGGATTTTCACCCTGGCGTGATTACGGAGACGAGAGCGGCGACCGTTCCAGCGATGACCCGGAATCCCATACCTGTGCCTATCTTGGCATAAAGGCGGAATTTACTCCGGTAAAATACCTCCGCTTATACGGTCTCTTTGCCATGACCCAGTATGCTACCCCCTACGAAAAAGAGAATTGGCCTGACAGCCTGCAGCCGGACGGTCTTGGCGGTCAGTGGGGGGCTGAGTCTTATATTCCTTTCCGCGAAGGATATTTGCATTTCGGAATCGAGGCTTCGTATACCCAGCCTTATCTTTACATTAAGGAAAGTCCCAACTGGTCTTTGGTACGCACATACAGCGAGAATATGGGCGACCATGCGATTTTTTATGAGTGGATTGGCTCTCCAAACGGACCGGACACAATTTCCGCCCAGCTTACCGGTGGCTATGAAAAGCCCGGCCGTTATGCCCTTGAAGGAACTTATCTCTTTATGGCCCGGGGCGAGATGTCAGGAAGCAAGGTTTTTGAAAGCATAAAATGGGGCGGTCAGGCGACTCAGCAGGGCTCAACCACGGACGGCTGGTGCTATCCTGAAAATTTAAGTCAGCGGGACCGAAGCACGCCCTATGGCATTCCTGAATATGTGAACCGGATTTCTGTCCGGGGCACTTATTTTGCCAAGGAATATCTGAAATTTATCTTGCAGCCCAGCTATGTTGCGATTTTCAATCATAACAACGAGTCTGGCAAAAAAGCCTTCGGATTTGAGATTGCGGCGGCGGTGTCTGTCAATCTCATCAAGTTTTAAATATAAATGAAAATGAGGAATATATGAAAAAAAATCTCTTTCTAGTCTTTTTTCTTTCTTTTATAGCCGTCGGCGTGTTTTCTCAGGCCAGCGTTGATGTAAATGATTCTTTTTACAGACATGCCCAAAACTGGGAGCTTCGGGGCTTGACCTCAACTCTGCCTCAGCTCCGTCCTTATCCGCTCAATGTAATCAAAAAAATCCTCAACGAAGTGATTGAGAGTGACAGCGAGAAGGATAGCGAGCTGGCAAAAGAGGAATATGAGCGGATTTTTTCTAAGCCCTGGACTCTTTTTGTCAATCCTGCACTCACCCTGAAAGTTTCCCATGAGGAGCATGAAAACTATTCTGATAATTCCACTGTAAAAGACCTCAACGCTGATTTTGGAATCGGCGGCGATGCTTCCCTTCATAATTTAGTCTCCTTGGGCTATAAACTGGGATTTTACGGCCAGAAAAATGAATTTTCTGATTATTCCCCATTGTATTCCCGTCTTGGCGTTGACTGTCTCCATGACCCTGTTACTGTCGGGCCTTTCACTGTTTTTCAGAACTGGAATTTGCTGCTCAGCGTAGGAAATGAATCTATTTACGGCCGCTGTGGTCTCAGCCGCCTTGGTTACGGTCCTTTTATCGGAGACGGCCTTGCCATAAATGACTATGGCTACCACTCTGCAAACATCACTTTTAATGCCACACGGTCAAGCTGGAGCTATACTTCTGCCTATGCCACGATTGGAGCTACCCGCAACATGGGGCAGGAAGTTGATTCAAACTGGCTCGCAAAAGGAAAATACCTTGCCTTCCATGTCTTGAAATGGCACTATTTTGACAAATTTCATGTTTCTTACTATGAAAATGTCATTTTCGGCTCTCAGAATAACCTTGCATATTTTACGCCCGCACCTTACATGGCAATCCAAAACATAAACGGTGCAGGAGACAATCTCCAGATGGGGCTTTTGTTTGAGGTAAAGCCTGTAAAAGGCCTTAAATGGGCGACGGATTTTTTTGCTGACGACATTGAGCTTGACGAGCTTTTCAAATTTAACTTTGATACAAAACTCCGCTTTGGAGCGCAGACAGGGCTTATTTATGCTCCTGAAGATTCGGTCTGCTCTTTGCTTTCTTTCAATTACACGGCGGTCATGCCCTATGTCTATGCTCACTGGGAATATGACAGTGACGAAAAGGCTGTTTTCACCGGCCGGACATGGAACCGGCAGAATTATACCAATGCCGGCGTGAATATCGGCTCCAGTCTTGATCCGAATTCGGATAAAATTTCTCTGGCGGCCACCATTAACCCAAAAAAGAATCTTACGATTAATCTTTTCGGAAATTTTATCCGTCATGCCAATTCTGCGGAGGATTTCTCTGATGATGAGGCAGCGGAATATATGCTTGCCTCTCCCGGAACTTATGCGACAAACGGAACTCTCTATATGCACCAGATGTTCGCAAGCGAAGGCTCTGGAGGAACTCATGTTGAGTCAGCCTGGGACAAACTTGGCTTTATGACCAGCGACCACAAAATGTATGTGGCTCAGCTGGGATTCAACGCTGAATACACCTTCGCCAGGACAAAATACGGGAAATTCTCCCTTTGCGCAGGCTACACCTTTGAATATGTGAAAAACGCGGGCGTGAACAGCAATGTCTATAAGGGCGGGGTAGAATACAGCGCAAATGATGACGGCACTTACACTGCAGGCGGCGAAACTTACGCAAGCTGGAATGAACTGAAAAAATCCGACTATGTGCAGAATGCGGTAAAAGCGGCCAGAGAGCAGTGGATTTCAAATCTCTACGATTGCATGAACCACTATTTGTCAGTGTCGATGAAATATAGTTATTAAATAAGACGCGGATAAACGCAGATGAACGCAGATTTATATAAACCTTATCCGCGTGTATCTGCGTGCATCTGCGTCTAAAACATATAATCTGTGGCATCTGTGGTTAAAAAAAACTCACAGAGGGCACAGAGACCACAGAGAGATTTCAAAAGTGCGAAAAATTTTCCCTTGTATCCTGCTCTCTGTGAGCTCCAAAGCTCTGTGAGGAATTTAAGAAGGAAATTTTATGACTTATACAAAATTTTATATCGGAAAAATCGGTGAGCTTATCCTTAAAGGCTCTAATATCAAGACTTTTGAAAAGCAGCTGGTAGCGAATACTAAGGCCTACCTCAAGAATGTGAATGCGCGCGTTTCCCTTATGGCAGGCCGCCTTTATGTGGAATGTGACGATGAGGCTCAGGAGAGGGTGGAATTTGCCCTTTCCCATCTGATTGGAATCACCGGTTGGGCCCAGGCTGTTATCGTTGAAAAGAACATCGAGGCAATCAAAGAGGAAGTCCTTAACGAGGCGATTAAGGCCAGGGATAACGGAGCCAGGACCTTTAAGCTTGAATCCCGCCGTAGCGACAAGTCTTTCCCTTATGACCATTACGGAATCTGTTCGGAGGGAGCAAGCCTTGCCTACAATCAGAAAATCCTTGATGTGGATGTAAAAAATCCTGATGTGGTGATTATGGTTGAAGTCCGGGACCGCTGTTTCGTCTACTCAAACCGCACCAAGGGCAGGAGAGGGCTTCCGGTGGGAGTGAGCGGGAAGGGGCTTCTGCTTCTTTCAGGCGGCTTGGACTCCCCGGTGGCGGGTTACAGAATGCTCCGCCGTGGCATGACCATTGACGCAGTTTACTTCCATGCCTATCCATATACCAGCGATGAAGCCAGGGAAAAGGTTGAGCATCTGGCAGAGATTTTGAGTGGCTACGGACTTAGAATCCACATCAACACCATTCCCTTTACGGAAGTGCAGATGCAGATTAAGAAAAAATCATCTGAAAACTATACGACCCTCATGCTCCGTCTCTGCATGATGAAGGCGGCAAACATGCTGGCAGAAAGGATTGGAGCCAGCTGCCTTATCACGGGGGAAAGCTTGGGGCAGGTCGCAAGCCAGACAATCGAGAACATGAGCTGTACAGAAAGCATGGCGGAATATCCTCTTTTGCGTCCTCTCGTGGGCACCGACAAGGAAGAAATCGTTGAAATCGCCAAGGAAATCGGCACTTACGAGACTTCTATTCTGCCTTACGAGGACTGCTGCGTTCTTTTCAGCCCCCGCCACCCGGTTTTGCGCTCAAGCGTTGAGGAAGCCCAGCGGATTTACAAAGAACTTGAAGTTGACGACCTTGTGAGGGAGGCCTTTGAAAAGCGGGAAATCAAGCTGTACGAAGTGTAAAAGTCCTCACAGAGGACAGGAGCTCACAGAGATATTTAAAAGGGGCGATTTTTTTTCTCTCAATATATATTTCTCTGTGTACTCAAAAGCTCTGTGAGGAATTCTTTTTTTTATCTTGACAAAAAGACAAAAAATGTCATAATAAATAGATACTAAACTTCTTTGAGGTATGCCCGATATGGACTTGTCTAAGTTTGAGAAAAATCTTGGTGAAAATCTTCCGCTTCTTTTTAAAGCAAAAGTGAATAAATGCCCGCATCTTACTCTACAGGCTGTAAAAAACAAGAGCGGAATGTTCGTCCGCTACAGTTATTCCCAAGTCTATCAGCATGTAATCGAGCTTGCCTCTGCCCTCAAAAAACTGGGAGTCAAAAAGGGCGACCGAATCGGTCTTATGAGCGATAACCGCCGTGAGTGGCTTATCACTGATTTTGCCCTGCTTGCTCTTGGGGCGATTGATGTTCCCCGTGGCTGTGACTCTATGGGTGTTGAGATGCGCTTTATCTTGAATTATGTTGAGGCAGAAGTTTCTTTCTTTGAGAATGCGCGGCAGCTCCAGAAAGTTTTGGAGAATATCGGGGAAGTCCCCACTCTCAAAAAGGCGATTCTCTTTGACCATGCCGATGAGGCGACCCTTGAAGACGCTAAATCAAAGGGAATCGAAGTAATCTATTATTCAATGCTGGAATCAGAGGGTACTGCCATCACGAAAGAGGAATGGCAGGAAATCGAAGCCGGCATGGAAAATATCGACCGCAGCGATGTAGCGACAATCATTTTCACTTCCGGGACTACGGGCTTACCAAAAGGTGTTCAGCTTACCCACGACAATTATCTCGCCCAGTGCGAAGTCTGCCGCAGTGTTCTAGGTCTCATGCAGAGCGGGGATTTGTGGCTCACTGTCCTTCCAATCTGGCACTCTTTTGAACGGGCTTTCCTTTATATGGTTGTTACCCTTGAAGGTGGATTTGCCTACTCTAAGCCTGTTGCCTCTGTAATGATTCAGGATATGCAGCTGGTTCAGCCCCAGTGGATGAATGCCGTTCCCCGTCTCTGGGAATCAGTCGCTCAGGGGATTTTCCGCGAAATCAAAAAGCAGAGCGCGTTGAACCGCTTCGTTTTCAAATATTCAGTTCTCTTCGGAAAGTGGTATTACAAGTCAAAGGCCCGTTTCTTGGGCTTGAAATGCCGCTATCACTGGTATCCGAGAATCATCGACTATGTTACGGGATTTTTCCCATTTGTCCTTTTGTGGCCGTCGCACTTTTTGGGCGAGCAGTTTGTTTTTTCCCGCCTCAGGCAGAAATTCGGCGGAAAGTTCCGTGCGGCAATTTCTGGCGGCGGAGCCTTGCAGCCAGAGACAGAGGATTTCTTCAATGCAATCGGCTTTCGTCTTCTTGAAGGCTACGGCATGACCGAAACTGCGCCTGTAATTTCCGTGCGAAACTCAAAACGACCGCGAAACAACAATGTAGGCTGGATTTTCCCCAGTTTTGACCTTAAAATCGTCGCCGAAAAAGACGGACAGATTGTTGACGGAAAGCCTCTGAAGCCTGGAAAGCGCGGTCTTATTCTCGTAAAAGGCCGCCAGATTATGAAAGGCTATTACAAACGCCCTGACTTGACCGAAGCCGTAATCGACAAGGACGGCTGGCTTAACACAGGCGACTTGGGAATGATTTCCTGCGACAATGAGCTTAAAATCGTCGGCCGCGCAAAGGACACAATCGTTCTTTTGGGCGGAGAGAACATCGAGCCTGCTGTCATTGAAAAGGCAATCAACGCCAGCCCCTATATTGAGCGAACCGTCGTTGTGGGGCAGGATCAAAAATATGTGGGAGCCCTCATCGTGCCAGACCAGAGCAATGTCCTTTCTTATGCCGAGGAAAACAACATCGTCTACGACACTTACGAAAGCCTTCTTGATACAAGCGAAATCCAGAATCTTTTCCGAAGTGAAATCGACGCCCTGGACAACGCGAAGACCGGCTTTA
>JAFUHS010000081.1 GCA_017468745.1 Treponema sp.
ACCGGCGACCAAGAAAAATTCCGCAACAAGCAGGAGCTTCTTTCAATTCTGCGGGAAAATGTTCCCAGTCTTGACGAATTTTACAAGACAAGAAAAAAAGACGAGTCAATGAACCTCTAATCTGTGTTCATCTATAAAATCTGTGGTTTAATATTTCTGCCTTTTGCGTTATAATGGATTCATGTCCGAAATTAAAGTTCCTTTTTTTAAGCCATCTTTCTCTGATGAAGAAAAAAATGCCGTCTGTCAGGTGATTGATTCAGGATGGCTCACAACGGGCAAAGTCACCCATGATTTTGAGTGCGAATTCGCTTCTTTTGTAGGCTCAAAGCATGCTCTGGCGGTAAATTCAAACACCAGCGGAATGATTCTCGCCATGGAAGCCTGCGGCGTAAAGGCCGGAAAGGCCGTCATCACCACGCCCTACACTTTTGTTTCCACTGCGGCAAGTGCGCTTCACCTTGGCGGAGATGTTTTTTTCGCCGACATCGAAAAGGATTCTTACTCGATCGATCCTGTTAAAATCGAAGAAATCCTGAAAAAAGACAGGGAGCATAAAGTCTGCGCGATAGTTCCTGTTCACATAGCGGGAAACCTCTGCGACATGGAAAAAATCTGCGCTCTGGCAGAAAAATATTCCACCCCGCAAAACAAAATTTATGTAATCGAAGACGCGGCCCACTCCTTCCCCAGTAAGACCAGCCGCGGCTATGCCGGAACGCTTGGAGACATCGGGGTATTCAGTTTTTACGCCACGAAGACCATGACCACGGGCGAAGGCGGCATGATTACCACTGACGACGATGCCCTTGCAAAAAGAATGAGCCAGATGCGCCTCCACGGCATGAACAGGGATGCCTGGGACCGCTACACGAATCCAAGGGCCAGCTGGGAATACGACATCATTGCCCCAGGCTTTAAGTCAAATCTTCCCGATGTTTTGAGTGCAATCGGCCGTGTTCAGCTGAGAAAAGCAGTCTCTTTTGACGAAAAACGCAAGAAAATCGTAAAGCTCTACAACGAGGCCTTTAAAAAGCTCGACTTTGTTATTCTTCCTCCTGACGGTGAGGGAAACGCATGGCATCTTTACCTGCTCCACCTTGACTCATCAAAACTGGACTGTGACAGAAATACCTTCGCGAAGGAACTTCAGGAGCGGGGAATCGGAATCTCAATGCACTTCATCGCCATTTTCAACTTCACTTACTGGAGGGAAAAATATCCTGACTTCAGGGCAGAGAATTTTCCCAACGCGGACGAACATTCAAGGAATACAATCAGCCTTCCCCTCTTTCCTGACATGAGAAGCGAAGAGGCGGACATTGTCATTCAGGCGGTAAAAGAAACGGGAGAAAAGCACCATGTGCGCTAAGAGGAAAAGCGGCGACAAAAAAAAGGTTCTCTTTTCAGATGAATTTTATTCGGATTTACATGTAAACGATATGATTCATGCGGTCATCGTGAGAAGTCCCTTTTCTTATGGAAAAATCACTTCTATAGCTTTCGCACCGAAAGCAAAAATTCCGGCAGGCTACTTCCTTTTCACTTACAAGGACCTTCCCGGGAAAAAACAGGTAAATATTCTTGGAACGGATATTCCGATTCTTTGCACAGGAAAAATCGCCTACAAAGGAGAAGCTGTCGCTCTTATCGCTGGTGAAGACAAAAAAGTATTAGAAGAATTAAAATCCTCTGTCAGGATTCAACTGGATAAAACAGAACTCAAGACGAGCGAGTCGAAATTCAGCAGGGCATATAATTCACTTTCGGTCTCCTTCAAAGACGGTACACCTATCGAGGAAAGCCTGATTTCTCTTAAAACATCTCTGGAAGACTTCTCTAAGCCAAAAGAAATCATCGCGAAGAGAAAAGTGACAGTCGGAAAGAGCGAAGAGATTTTTACCGATGAAGAAAAAGCCGCTTTTATCATCGAAGGGAAATGGAAAAATCAAATTCCATATTACTCTAATAAAGAAACTGAAGGTGCTGTCGCTCAAGTAAAAGCCGGTAACCTATATATTACAACACCAAGCAAATGGATTGAGCAGACTATCAGCACAGTTTCGCAGGTGACAGACCTTCCAAAAGACAAAATTTTTCTTACAAAAACAAAAGGCTTCGGGGAGACGACTTCCTCTCTCTACCAGAACGGAATTCTCTCTGCCCTGGCAGCTTTTGCCGCAATCAAGACAGGGAAACCTGTCCGTCTCGCCCTATCACGGGCCGAACAAGAATCATTTATTGAATCACCTGGCGACATTACGATATCACATAAAAGCTCACTTGACAAAAATGGCCTGTTTTCGGCAATGGAAGTTTCAATCGAATATGATTCGGGGGCATATAACCCATTTGCTTCTTATATTCTTGACAGACTAGTCCTTGCGGCATGCGGAATTTACAATTGCAAGAATGTAAAAATAAACGCGAGAGCCTATAAGAGCCATAATCCGCCATCATCGCAGGTAATCTCCATGATTGATTGTCAGGCTTTTTTTGCCGTAGAAAATCAAGTTCAGAAAATATCCGAAATTACAGGCTTTTCCCCTGTAGAATTGCGACAGATGAATAAAGCAGGAGGCCTACAAAAACACACAGAACCATTCAATTTCTTTTTCGGCCGTTCCAGTGATGCAATCAATGCCGTGGCCATAAGAAGTGATTTCAAGCGGAAATACACGGTTTCCAGACTTGCAGAATATGGCCGCAATGAAAAAAGTGACAATCTTACTTATGCCCCACCCTTCCGTGGAATTGCTCTCGCCTGTGCTTTTGAGGGCAGCGGCTACCTAGGCTCGGAATTTGAAAAATCAAATATCTCCATGCATATTTCCCTAAATCAAGACAAAAAACTTTTCGTACATGCCCAGCCCCCAAGTCTTTCAATTAAGGAAATTTGGACTAAAATCATTCAGGATTCGATTGAAATTGAAAAGAGAAACATCATCTTTACAGGCGAATCCGAAGACGAATCCTCAAAAAAGAAAATTACGCCTCTGCCACTGCCAGAATCTCTTGCGGGCGATGTAAGCATAAAAACCATTCTCCTGCAAAAGTGCCTAGATTCCCTGAAACGAAAAAAAATTGACGGCAGCCCCATTTCAATAAAAAAATCCCTGCCTCTTTCAAGGAAAAAAGCATGGAGTCAGTCGGATTTTTCAGGTACGCCTTTTTATAACACTGCATTCGGAACCTGCACGGTTGAAGTAGAGCTTGACACCTGCACTTTCAGGGAAAAAATCAGGAAAATATGCGTAATTATCGACGGAGGAAAGATTCTCCATCCGAAAGCAGCAGAAAATATCGTTCACAGCTCGATAAGCCGATGCCTTTCTTCTCTTGTAAGGGACGAAAGCCTTAATTGCCCTTCAATCAGCGTTCAGTTTACTCAATCCGAAGAAGAGCCAAAGCAAATCGGTGGACTGATTTATTCTATTCTGCCGGCCGCTTATGCCTCAGCCCTCTCTCAGGCTATAGCCCTCACCGTAAATAAGCTGCCGCTAAGAACAGATTCTCTCTATAAAATCAAGAAAAAAAGCGAAAATAAAAGAGAAAACATGCAAGGGACAGAAGAATGAAAATTCCAGTGCTTTTGAACAGTGAAAAAAGGATTCTCGATGTAAATCCCAGTGAAATGCTCAGCGAAGTGCTCCGACGGGAAGGATATCTCTCGGTCAAGGAAGGTTGCGGCAAGGGAAAGTGCGGATTCTGCACGGTTCTTCTCGATGACAGGCCTGTACCAAGCTGTATAATTCCTGTGGGAATCGTGCGAAATGCCTCAATCGATACTCTGGAATTTTTCTTGCTCACAAAAGAAGCGGATGACATTCTCCAAGGATTCAAGCAGGCAGGTGTGAATATGTGCGGTTTCTGCAATAGCGCACGGATTTTTTCAACATATGCCCTTCTCAAAAAAGTTTACCGGCCAAGCCAAGAAGATTTGGAGTCCCTGGCTGACTGCATAGAATGCAACTGCACGGACAGAAAGACATTTATGAACGGAATCATGTATGCGACTGCAAACAAACACGAGCGGGAAGGAAGGCGAAATGGCAATATCTAAGACTTTTTTTTATGCAAAAAATCTTGCCGATGTTTTCTATCAACTCAAAACGATTTCAGATTTAACGATTACAGGTGGATGCACTTCTTTCGTGGGAAAGTCGCTTCCTGAAAAAACGCTTTCTGTTAGGGACATTCCAGAACTTAAAGTCCTCGACAAGCATGAACGATACATCGACTTTGGCACTGCCGTAACCTTAGCAGAAATCGAAGAATTGGGTGAGGCAAACCTTCCTCCATGTTTGTACAAGGCAATCACAACTATCGCGAATCCGAGTGTACGGGCACTTGCAAGTCTGGGCGGCAACATCTGTACGAAAGGATTTTTCAACACACTCTATGCCCCGCTCCTAGCCTTAGACGCACGACTTGAATTTCAAAACGAAAATGAATCTCTTTTTCAGAGCATAAGCCGATTCGAGGAAATCCCAAATGGAATGCTTTTGTCGAAAATTCGTCTACCTATAGAAGAATGGGAAGTTGCATTTTTCAGAAGGCTAGGCCCGTCAAATTCCCTTAATGAGCTTTCAGCCAGCTTTGTCTTCTTAGCGAATTCACAGAAAAATCAAATTTCAGATTTACGGCTCGCGATGGCAGGAAGCTTTAAATTCAGGGATACGAACCTTGAAAACAAACTGATTGGTGCACACCTGCCCCTTTCACAGACAACGATTTCAAATTTTTTGCTAGAAGCCGAAGAATCATTCAATAACGCGACAAGAGACGAAAAAATTGCCCCAATTTTAAAGGAACAATTTTGGAATTTGGTAAAATATTCACTGGAGCAACTTACTTAATAAGCATACAGTCGCCATAAGAGAAGAAGTGATATTTCTGCTCAACGGCTTTCTGGTAGGCGTTGAGGATGTGTTCCCGTCCGGCAAAGGCTGAGACCAGCATAATCAGCGTGCTTTCAGGGGTATGAAAATTCGTGAAAATCTGGTTGACACATTTGAACTTATAGCCGGGATACATAAAAATGTGAGTTGCGCTTGACCCGCCCTTGACGAAGCCGTTTTCATCGCTGGCAGATTCCAGTGTCCTCACGCTTGTCGTACCCACGGCGAGAATCGGACGGCCGGCTTTTTTTGCGGCATTGATTTTTTCGGCCACATCAAAGGGAATGGTGTAGACTTCCTCGTGCATTTTGTGCTCTTCGATATTCTCAGTGCGGACAGGCAGAAAAGTTCCCAATCCTACATGAAGGGTCAGGAAAACCCTCTCAATGCCCTTTTCGTCCAGGCGGCGGAACATTTCTTCGGTGAAGTGCAGACCCGCCGTCGGGCAGGCAGAGCTTCCAGTTTCCCTGGCATAGACCGTCTGATAGCGTTCTGAGTCCGTGTCATCGTCCTCACGGCGGATGTATGGCGGAAGGGGGATGTGTCCGTTGCGGCCGAACCAGTCGTCATCAAGGCGGCTTTCAAATTGAATCGTGCGGAATTCGCTCCCTTCATCCTTTTCATGGGCTATGATTGTTCCGACTGAGCCGTCAGGAAAGCGGTATTTATTACCGGCTTTTACCTTTTTTGCCCCTTTGACCATAGTGTGCCAGAGATTTCCTTCTGGTGTCATCTGGTTAAGGAACATAAACTCCTGCTCACGCCCCCCCTGTCCTTCAATTTCAGAAATTTTGATTCCGTAGCAGCGGCTGCGGCGGACTTTTGAGTTGTTGAAGACCATTAGAGTGTCAGGCGAAATCAAATTTGGCAAATCATCCATGGAAAGATGCTGGACTTCGCCGGTCTCACGATTCAAAAGCATGAGCCTGTCCTGCCCCCGGATTCCCGAAGGTTTCTGGGCGATGAGTTCCTCAGGTAAGTCAAAGTAAAAGTCAGAGAGTTTCATTTAATTTTTACACCTTGAACTGGTCTATCTGCGCGCCGATGTCTGAAATAGAATCACTCATTTTACCTGCGATTCCGCTCAGGGCAGAGCCAGTCTCGTTGATTTTTCTAGCTCCGATTGACATTTCTTCCATGCTCTGAGCCATAGACAGTGATGCGTTCTGCAGCATCTGAACCTCTTTGAGAATCATCTTGTTGCCCTCTTCCATTTCGGCTGAGGCATTTCGGACTTCAATCGTGCTGTCGTTCATGTTGTGAAGGGCATCGGTAATCTGCTGGCTTCCTTCGTTCTGCTCTTCCATTGCGGCCTTAATCTGCATGACCAGGGCATCAGTCTCTTCAAGTTTGCGGGAAACGCTCTCAAATGCAAGAGCCGACTCGCCGGAAGCCGAAACGACTTCGTTGATTGACTCTTTGATGCTTGAAAGCTGGTCACCGATTGTCTTTGACTGAGCTGAAGATGTCTCCGAGAGTTTTCGGATTTCGTCCGCGACGACAGCAAAGCCCTTTCCGGCCTCGCCTGCATGAGCCGCCTCAATCGCAGCGTTCATTGCAAGAAGGTTTGTCTGGCTCGCGATTGCCGCAATGGCAACGTTCGCTTCCTGCAGCATGTTGGACTGGCTTTCAATCTCATTGATACGGTCATTCACAGCCTTCTGTTTTGTGATTCCAGACTGTGAATCAGCCCTCAATTCGTTGAATGAGCGGGCCATTTTTTCCATTGAGCCGTTGACCGAAGAAATATTTCCAATCATCTCTTCGACGGCGGCACTTGCCTGGGTGACTCCGTTTGACTGGCTCTCAATCATGCGCTCAAGGCTCTCAATGTTGGAGGCAATCTCATTGACAGCTCCCGCAGTCTGGCTGACAGACTGATTCTGTCCGTCAATCTGCCTCTTCATGCTGTCTATGTTGGCGATAATCTCTGTGATGGAGCTGGCCGTGTCATCCACGCTGGCACTCATGTCAGAGCCGACGCTGCCCAAAGTGCTGTTGGAATTCTTGACGCTGGAAATAATATCTTGAAGCTTTTCGGTGAATTTATTGAAGCCTTTGACAACATTGCCGATTTCATCGTTGGAAGTGACTTCGATTCGCTTTGTAAGGTCGGCGTTTCCGCTGGCAATGTCAGTGATTGAAGTCTCCACGGATTTAAGGGGTTTAAGGCTGATTGAAATAATCACCGCGCTCAAAGCACTGGCCACGAGAAGCACGAGAATAAGAACAATCAGCATTGAGACGGACATTTTCGTGATTGTTCCGAAATATTCTGAATATGGAGCCATACAGAAAACAGCCCAGTCGCAGCTTTCACCGACAGGCCGGTAAGAAGCCACCATGATTTTTTTGCGCCATGGCTCATAGAAAGACTTGTAGGTGACATTCCCGGACATGGCATCAAGGATAGCATCTTTCATTGCTCCAGAAGTGGAATCTTTGAGAACCTGCCCCTTTTCCACATACTGAACATCTGCGTCAGCCACGGTTTTTCCTGTTTTCATGTTGATGACGAAAGGATGGCTTTCCTTGCCGACATAAATTTCCTTACACAGATTTGAGAGAGTATCGCCATGGAAGACGGCACAGATAACGCCTATGATTTTTGAGCGGTTTGGATTGTAAACAGGAACAGAATAAAACATCAGAAGTTTATTGTTTACGGAGCTGATTGAGGGGTCAGAGACATAATGCTCTCCGGCCATCGCTTTTTTAAAATATTCCCTGTCAGAGAAATTAAGCTTTACGCCGTCACCAGTGATGCCTGTTCCTGTCTCGTCATAAAAGGCAATATTCTCGTAGTGCGGGTCAGTTTTTGTAGCACCGAAAACGATTGCAGTTTTTTCTTCGGTGGAAATCTCAGGATCCTGAATCACGGACATATTCGCAAGGGCATCAAGCATGTGAAATTCCCGCTCATTTGTCTGTTCGATTTGAGCGGCAACCTTTTCAGCCATGGAAGTAACTGTTTTTTCAACGGAATCTCCGAGACCGTCTTTTGACATTGAATAGGCCATAAAGCCAAGGACACCGTTTGATACGACAACGATTAAAATAAGCAGAAGCATGAGTTTCGCTTTGAGACTGTTCAATTTCATAAAATACCTCTGAAGAATAAAAATTAGCCATCTACTATTTTAGCCCCATTATTTGAATAAAACAAGTAAAGATTTTGGAGATTTTAGAGATTTCTACTCGAACAAGGAAGGCTGGCTGTCGGAAGCCCTTGCCTTATAATCCAGCCCCAGATGCTCGTAGGCCTTTGCCGTGACGATTCTGCCCCGGGGAGTGCGCTGAATAAGGCCGCACTGAATCAGGTAAGGCTCATAGTAGTCTTCAAGGGTGTCCTGAGCCTCGCCTATGGAGATTGCAAGGGTTTCCGCTCCAACCGGCCCTCCGCCGAAATTCCTGATAATCGAAAGAAGGATTTCCCGGTCGTAATGCTCTAAGCCAAGGGAGTCAATCTGTAATTTTTTAAGGCCGTCCTGAGTTATTTTTAAGGTGATTCTTCCGTCACCGTAGAACTGGGCAAAATCCCTCATGCGGCGGAGAACTCGGTTCGCCACGCGGGGAGTTCCACGGCTGCTTCGCGCCATCAAGAGGGCGGCGTCATCGTCGATTTTTGTGTTAAGGATCGCCGCGCTCCGCTTGATTATTAAAGCAAGCTCTTCCTGAGTGTAGAAATTAAAGCGCTGGATAATGCCGAATCGGGTCTGCAGCGGCTTTGAAACCATGCCGGCCTTTGTCGTTGCCCCAACCAGAGTGAATTTCGGAATCGGGATGCGCACGGTGCGGGCCGCCGCTCCCTGACCTATAACCCAGTCAAGCTCAAAGTCTTCCATGGCGATGTAAAGCATTTCCTCGATGGCAGGCTTTAAGCGGTGAATCTCGTCGATGAAGAAAACCGTACCAGGAGAAATAGTCGAAAGAATGCCCGCCAAATCTTTGGGCTTGTCCAAGGCAGGTGCCGAAGTGACTTTAAAATCCGCTCCCAACTCGTGGGCGGTTATTTCTGCAAGGGTAGTTTTTCCCAAGCCCGGAGGTCCAATTAAAAAGAGATGATCCAGCGGCTCCCGTCGTTCCCGGGCGGCCTGAATGAAGACAGAAAGGTTTTCTTTTATGTCCTTTTGCCCCAAAAATTCATCCAGCATTTTAGGGCGGAGGGAGCCGTCGCCATTGTCGTCGTCAGATGGAAGCTCGGCACGGACGATATTGGCACTTCCTGCCCTTTGAATATCACTAGCCCGGACAATGTTCAAACTCCCTGCCGCCTGCTCCGCTATTTGAGAAAATTCAGAAAAATCATCTTCTTTTTGCTTCATGTAAGCCATATATTTATCCACAGATTTACACAGATTAAACACAGATTATATATATCAAAGAGGAAAATCTTCCGAATAAATACGAAAATCTGTGAAAATCGGTGCTAATCTGTGGACTCCTTTTTCAATTTACTGTGCCAATGCCACAATCGCACGGCGGAAGAGGATTTCTTCTTTGGCGTCGCGGGTTTTGTCCTTGAAGGCCACTACTCCGTTTTGCGGCTTCTCCTTGCCCAACTCTTCCACCAGTTTTGAGATGCAGGCTTCCACATCCCGCTTGTCGTAACCCATGTTGGAAAGGGCAGAGACGACATCAGCGTATTCTCCGCCACGGTTGACCACCACTTTGACGCCAGGCAAATCCTCGTCCAGGGTGAGCTTTCCCTTGAGGGTTAGGAGCATTTTTTGGGCAGTCTTTTTGCCCAGCCCAGGAATTTTCTCAAGGGCGGCCAGGTCTCCGCTTTCAAGGCTCTGAATCAGCTGGTCGCGCTGTATTGAGCTCATGATTTTTATGGCTGATTTTGGCCCCACTCCGTCAACTTTGTTCAAATCAAAAAACAAATCCCGGTCTTTTTGCGAGGCAAAGCCGAAAAGATTCATGGCAGAGTCCGTGTGCTGCATCCATGTAAAAACCCTGGCCTTTTCGCCAAGGCGGGGCAGGTCGTCCAGCGTAGTGTCGGGAACGATAATGTCCCACTCGATGCCGTTTGTCTCCAGGAATAATTTCTGCGGAAATTTGCCGGTAATAGTGCCGGAAAGTGAATTGAACATAGGAAGATTATAATGAAAAAGGAATAAAATTACCACAGCGAGAAATTCTTGCAGAAGAAAAAAAGCGGCTCGGCTATGGAGCTGTGGCCATGCCAGTCGGAAGCGAAGCGGACGACCGAGCGCGAGCGAGCAGCGCAACAGCCGCAGAAAGTAAAATTTAGCCCCTCAAAAAAAACAGGACACGGAAAATCTCCGCGTCCTGAATTCAAGACCAGGTATCAGCATTATCTGATTTTTCGAATAAATGAATCCTTGAATCCGTATGCTTTGAATTTCTCGTCCACAGAACCATATTCATCAATGTTCAAGGGGCCGACCATCACCTGATAGCCGGTTTTTGCCGCGTTCTGAACAAGAACGACAGGATACTTCGCAGAATACTTATCCACGAAAGATTTGATATTCTCAGCATTGCCTAAAGAAGCGACCTGAACATAGTAGCTTCCGCTTCTCAGGTTTTTAAGAGACGGAACTACATAATTCGTCCAGTCATTTGATACGGGAGCAGGGACTTTTTTTTCTACGGCTACAGGAAGCGTTTCGACCTTTTCAGCCGCAAGAGTCACTGGCGCAGGAATACTTTCCTCAGCAGGGCTTTCTGTCTTTTCTTCACTCTGAGCAATCAAAGCTGCGCTTTCTTCAACAGGGCTTTCCTCCACTTCCCCGGCAACAGGCGGATTCGGTTCAGCAGGAACAAGGATAATAGGCTGATAGACATCGCCTTCATTCCCTGTTGCAACTACAGCCGGCTCTTCTTCAATAGTGTCGGGAATTTCGTCTGTAACTGGAGTCAGCTCTTCCACATCCGCAGGCAAGTCTTCTGCAAGAATAACGACTGGCTGAAGATTTTCATTTTTATCTTCCAGGGCAGGCACTTTTTCCATCACAAGATTCTCATCCGCAAGAACAGGCTCAGGAAGAGATGCCTCATTTTTTTCTTCAAGGATGACGACTTTCTGCATATCTTTATACTCAAGCTCGTCATCTTTAATCGCCGGAAGCTCCTCGTAAACATCAGGAAGAACGCGAACTTCCTCAACGGGATTTTTTTCTTCTATTTTGACCGGGGCAGCCGGAATTACTTCAGCTTTTTCTTCAAGAACAGGCTCTTTAACAGGCTCTTTTTTTGCAAGAACAGGAACTTCTTCATAAGCAGTTTTTTGTGCAACAGGCTCAGAGTATTCGGGAGTGACCGCATATTCTTCGTAATTTGGCTCAGGCTCTGTAACGACAGGATTTTCAGCCGCAACTTCTTCTGCAGCCGCAAGAGAGCTTTCTCCACTGTCAATGACATTGCTTCCGTCCGACAGAACAGCAGAACCATTTGCGTTTTCATCGAGACTGCCAGAACGCTTGGTCAATTTTACCTGGACATTTGACTCAGGCTTAATCCGCAAGCCCTCAGCGGCTTCTGGTGAAAGGAGAATCGCGACTCCCTCACTGGGGTCAATCGCACCGAGAATCAACACATCTACGGTACTTCCTGTGGCAGGATTGGTCACTGTAACGCTGTCTCCAGGCAGATAACCGACCGTTCGCGCAAAAAGACCACGGGGCATGGTTCCTGAATCAGCGACGACAGCCCTTCCGTCAAGGGAAGGACGAGCCGCCGCAAAGAGTGTCGCTACAGTAAAAATAGTCAGAATAAAGAAAGTAATTTTTTTCATGATTCCCCTCGCTTATCGGTACTTCATCTGAGTGTTGATTTTGTATGCAACTAAGCCAGCAAACTGACTTAAGCCAGATTCATTATTCGTTTTTGCACTTGCTTTCTCAGGGGCAGCGCTTCCTTCAAAAAGAGTCTGTCCAGTGGAAACAGCATATGCTTTCCATTTTACATTTTTAATATTATCAAGCATAAAAGCCTCTGGATTTGAAGAATCACTGGTGTTATAAAAAAGCTCTACGCGAACGAGGACTTCCATTCCACCGTCACGATTTTCGGCAAGAGATGATTTTAACGCCCCCCTGTTTTTCTCGTCAGTATCAGAAATCCAGATTGGAGAGCTTGAAACGATGTCGCCGGCATCAAAGAAATAATCAGTGATGTTCTGCTCAAAAAGATAAGAAGTCGCCCAGACCTTATCCTGTCCCGGATTATTCTGGATAATCTGAATCGAAAGAGACTTTGCGAAAGCCCCTGAAACAGATAAAAAAGCGAATGTTGTTACAAGAAATGTTTTTACCCACCTATTCATAAAACCCCGACAGCAAAGTTTTTTCACTGTCTTTATGAATATCGGAATTTGAAAAAAAAAGTTTAGCGACATCCATGTCGTAACGACTTTTTCAAGAAAAAGTCGAGTACACGAGCACTTCCGCCACATCCATGTGGCGAATTTTATTTACATAAAAAGTAATCGGGCAATTCGATTTGGAATGTCTGGCTTTTTCCGTCTCCGGTGGGAATCGTGAGTTTTGAGGAACATAATAGAAGATTTTTGATTTTCAGCTGTTTTTTTGCCAGCTTGTTGAGCTTAAAATTTCCGTGCTTGTCGTCACCGCAGATTGGAGAACCCACACTCGCAAGGTGGATTCGGATTTGGTGCATGCGACCGGTTCCGAGTTTTAAATGGATTTTTGAGAATGTGATGGGAATGAGCTTAGAGGCAATTTCTTCGGGATTTTCTGAAAAAACAGGAACTTCCCTTGTAAAAACTTCTTCCACGATGAAATCAGTAACCGCGCTTTGCTCCCGCCCGCCTTTAGCGTTTTTTCTGACCACAGAGTCTGAAATTCTGCCGGATTTTTCTTTTTTTCCATTAATGAGCGGTTCGTTAAAGCAGATTGCCGTGTACTCTTTCTGAACCTTCTTTGAGGCGATAAGGTCAATCCATTTTGAGGCGGCTTTAGGATTTTTCGCGATGACCATAAGGCCGCAAGTCTCTTTATCCAGACGGTGAACGAGATGAATCTTAAAGCCAGCCTGTCTGGAAAATTCTTCGTCGAGGGGATGAGCGATGCCTTCTCCGCCCTGAACTGCGACTCCCGCCGGCTTATTTATCACGAAAATCTCATCATTCTCAAAAAGAACAGGAATCTCACGCATAGGATAATAGTAACGGAAAGAGTTTTAATGAGCAATGAGGAATGAGAAATGAGAAATTAAAATTGATAATTGCTCATTCCTCATTTATAATTCTTGTATGCGAAAAATTTTCTTTTTAATCTGTGGATTTTTTCTTTCACTTTCGGCTTTTTCTGAAATCTTCACTTCTGAGAAGTTTAATTACTCCATAGATTTTCCTGAAGGCTATCAAATCGAAGACATGGAGCAGGACGAAACGACGGTTATTTTTAAGAACAAGTACCTTGCAGCCCACGCCCTCATTAAAGTATGGGAAAACTCAAAATTTCCCTCTTCGATGGAGGCAATCAAGGACACTCTTTCAAGGGTAAAGGCCTCGTCAGATTTTTCTGAATGTATGTGGCGGCGGCAGAAATGCACTGTCGCTTCTTTTGAAAGCCCCCTCTTGCTCCCGGACGGAGCGGCTCAGGGATGGGCGGCTTGCATTCCCCTTCCTCAAAAGAAAGGCTATCTTACGATTCTCTCTTACGCGCCCAAAACTGTCTACGACGATTTGGCTCAGGTCTTGATTTCCCTTTTGGACTCAGTTTTGATTGACGCAGGCTCTTTCCGTGAGCCGGGCTTGATTACTTCGGCATTTTATCCGCGAAAAAGCCCCAAGCAGATTTCTCTTATGATTAATTCCAGAAAAATTCCTACGCAAATTGATTCAGTTGACGCGGAGGCGAGCCAATTTGTGATTGACAGGGAATTCGCGGTCTTTTCATTCTACGCCTCAAACAACCTGCCTGAGATGTTTGACGCATGGATCCGCTTTTACCGTCTTTTAGCCCGCGACTCAATGGAGAGGGTCAAAAAAGTATCATTCGACATTTATACGGCCTTAAAAGAGGACTGTGAGAAAAAAGACGACAAAAATCCTGACGCAGCCCTTGCCCAGCTTCTCTTGAACTGGGCGCAGGATTTCAATTACGAGCGGAAATCTTCTACGGCAGACAAGGCCGACATCGAAAGCATCCCCGCCATTCTCGAAGGCGGTTCCAGCGACTGTGACGGCCGCTCCCTCCTGCTCATGTGCATCCTGAAAAACTGCTCCATTGACAGCTGCATGTTCATCTCCGCCCAGTACAGCCACGCCCTCTTAGGAGTCTATTTTCCCGACAAGCAGGGGCAGACTATTAAAGTTGATGACGGTCTTGCAGGAAAAGAATATCTCGTAGGCGAGACAACGGCAAAAAATCTCACCCTGGGCATGATTAGTGCCAGCATGACCGACAGAAAACACTGGATGGCGGTAGAATTGCCCTAAAAACTCTTCCCCAAACTTTTGATTTGTGATATAGTCTTTTCTACAAATCGGGCTATAGCGCAGCTGGTTAGCGTGCTTGTCTGGGGGGCAAGAGGTCTCGGATTCGAATTCCGATAGCCCGACTTAAAGCAGATTTCATATTGAAGTCTGCTTTTTTTTTTGCTATATTTATAGAACTATGTTAGACAAAGTTTTATCCGTAATTTTCGGCTCTCAGAACGAGCGCGATGTTAAAAAGTTAATTCCAATCGTAAAGGCTGTAAACGACAAGGAAGAATGGGCAAAATCCCTTGCCCCAGAGGATTTTCCAAAACAAACGCAAATTTTTAAAGAGCGTCTTTCAAAAGGCGAGACTCTTGATGATATTTTACCGGAAGCATTCGCCCTCTGCCGTGAGGCTGCCTTCCGTGTCCGTGGTGAGCGGGCCTACGATGTTCAGCTCATGGGCTCAATTAATTTGCATCAGGGTAAAATCACCGAAATGAAGACTGGTGAAGGTAAGACCCTCGTTGCCGTTGCCCCGGCCTACCTCAACTCCTTAAGCGGGCTTGGAGTTCATGTCGTTACAGTAAACGATTACCTTGCCGAGCGTGACGCTGCCACTATGCGCCCGGTTTTCTCATATCTTGGTGTCACAGTCGGAACAATTCTGTCTAACATGGATAACGCTGTCCGAAAAGAAAACTACAACTGCGACATAACATACGGAACTAACAATGAATTCGGCTTTGACTACCTGCGCGACAACATGCAGATTGAGATGAGCCGCAAGGTTCAGCGGGGATTCAACTATTGTATCGTTGACGAAATCGACTCTATCTTGATTGATGAGGCCAGAACTCCGCTCATTATTTCTGGAGCGGGCGAGGACGATACTTTCAAATTCTACGAGGTCGATAAATATGTAGGCTTGTTTGAGGAAGCCGAAAAAGACCCAAAAACAGACGACTACTACGATGAAGTTGATATGACTCCCGAAGAGCGGGCTGCCCTTAAAGGTGACTACAAAATCGATGAAAAATCAAAGCGGGTCTCTTTTACTGACAAGGGTATGAACAAAATCGACTCTATCCTTCATCAGCACAATCTGATCGCAGCGGAAAGCACAGTTTTTGACGAAGAGAACTTTGAGTATGTGCACTACTTCACTCAGGCAATCCGCGCCCACAAGCTCTACAATAAAGATGACGAATATGTGGTGCGTGACGGAAAGGTTGAAATCGTCGATGAATTCACTGGCCGTATCCTTGAAGGCCGCCGCTACTCTGACGGCTTGCATCAGGCTATCGAGGCAAAGGAACATGTAAAAATCGCCCAGAGAAACCGCACTATGGCGACTGTTACATTCCAGAATTTCTTCCGAATGTACACCAAGCTTTCGGGCATGACAGGTACGGCGGCCACAGAGGCGGTTGAGTTCCAGAAAATCTATAAACTTGACACTGTGGTGATTCCGACAAACCTTCCTGTAGCCCGAGTTGACGAGCAGGATGAAGTTTACCTCAACGAAGAGGACAAATGGAACGCCATCGTAAAGGAAATCCGCGATGCCCACACAAAGGGTCAGCCGGTTTTGGTGGGTACTGTTTCCGTCGAAAAATCTGAGCATCTTTCTGCCCTTCTCACCCGAAACGGAATCAAGCATGAGGTCT
>JAFUHS010000082.1 GCA_017468745.1 Treponema sp.
ACGGATATAGTCAAAGCGGCTGTCGCAGGTAACTTTCTTAAAAAAATCATCCTGTGCTTCGTTGTATTCAAAAAAACTCCTGACAAGCTCCGGATAATCTTCAGTGTAAGTAAGGTCCTTTACCCTCTCAATATATTCGCTGATATGCCTGCTTTGAATCTCCTTCAAAACATCATCCGTAGTTTCATAATGCAGATAGAAAGTGTTGCGGTTTATTCCGGCCCTATCCGCAATGGCCTTGACCGTCACCTTTTCATAAGGCAGTTCACAGACCAGTTCCTTAAAGGCCTTTTTTATTGATTCCTTGGTTCGTGCAATTCTTAAATCTTCTTTTTTCTCGGTCATGATTTTCCTCTTTTTCTGGGCGCATCCCTGTAAACTAGTAAAGCCTAAAAAATTGCTCCAAGTATTCGCAATTTTTTTTAACGCCTTTTCTATTTTACAGGGTCGGGCTATCCGCGGTTCCGCTACCGCTCCAGCCTCCCTTGCTTCGCAAGCCTTCGCAGCAAAGCTGCTCGGAGACTCGCTCAAAATGCTCCACTGGAGCATTTTGCCGGCTTTCAGCCGTCGCTCCCTATGTGGCCGGCTTCGCCGCCGCTACTATCCCTTGCGCATTTCTAGGCACATTTTAAAAATCTGTCGCATATCTCACACTTCGCCACATTCTGCCCATTGAAACAGCGACAGCTCGTGCTATGCTTTTCATGAAAATTATAAGACACTTGTCCATTATTTTGCAAGTGCACAGGAGCCTTCAATGGAAAAAACACTGGAAAAAGAAAATATCATGGGTAGCATGAGCGAAGGAAAACTTCTTTTTAAAATGGCAATGCCCATGATTTTTTCCGTACTGGTTTCTTCGCTTTATAACCTTGTAGATTCAATCTTTGTGGGAAGGCTTGGTAATGCCGCCCTTACGGCAATTTCTCTTGGTGCGCCCGCATCTTCCCTTATGGTAGAATTTTCTTTTGGACTTGCAATCGGTGTTAATGCCCTTCTTTCAAAAAAGCTGGGGGAAAAGGATAAAAAAGGAGTTCAGAAAGTAGTAGGCCAGGGATTTTTACTCACAGCCCTTCTTTATCTGATTTTCCTCCTTGCCGGTATTTTTGCTTCAGAAGCCTTTTTCCGGCTCCAAACCTCTGATGAAGAAATCATCAGGCTTGGAAAAGAATATACTTCCATCGTAATGATTTTTTCGTTCGGCCTCATGCTGCAGTCACTTACCGAACGCCTTCTTTCTGCAACAGGCCGCACCCAGTATTCAATGGCGGTTTTACTCACAGGAGCAATCACAAATACAATCCTCGACCCGATTCTGATTTTTGGCTGGCTTGGACTTCCTGCAATGGGAATAAAGGGAGCCGCAATTGCAACAGTGATAGGCCAGGTTGCAGCAGGAAGCACAGGTCTTATTTTGAATCTTACAAAAAATCAGGATATAAAAATTTCTGTACGTTCTTTCCTGCCTGATTTTTCGATAATCAAGAACATCATGGCAATTGCAATTCCAACAACACTCACTTATTCAATTAACTCCATCTTGATTTTTGGAATGAACCAGGTGCTCATTTCACTTTCCCTTGCAGCTCCGGCTGTTTACATCATCTATAACAGAGTTCGAAGTTTTGCGGCTCTTCCAGTCTGGGGAATCAGAAACACCATAATTTCAATTGTTGCCTACAACATGGGTGCAAAAAAATATGACAGAGTCAGACGGGTTATCAAAATCGCCATTGTTTCAAGCGCAGTCATCATGCTGGTGGGAACAGCACTTTACGAGCTTATTCCTTCCGCCCTACTTTCCCTCTTTTTTGCTTCGGGCGAAATGCTTTCAATCGGAATCGATGCATTCAGAATCATCGGAACTTCACTCATCATTTCGGGCATCACAATCATGGCAAGCGGAGTCTTTCAGGCAACAGGACAAAGCCGGCTTGCTCTTGTGGTGAGCATAGTTCAGGCAGTTGCTCTGGTTGGAAGTGCCGCCCTTCTTGCTCAGACAAAAAGCGTAACACTGGTATGGGTGTCCTTCCCAATTTCCGAGGCAGTCATTTTTGCCCTAAGCATCATCTTCCTGCGGGGAATCTGGAAAAGACTGCTGACATCAGATATTTCAACCGGCAATCCCGCCGCACAAATAAAACACGAGGAGATGGCAAATGGAACATACGCGTAAACTTTTAGCTCTTACTGCTTTTGCACTTACACTTCATAGCGGAGCATTTGCTCAAAAAGAAAATGCTCCCCGCCTGCTTTATATGGGTCAGGCCAGC
>JAFUHS010000083.1 GCA_017468745.1 Treponema sp.
CCCGTATGCGTAAATTTGAAGTCGTAAGTCCCTACCATCCTTCAGGCGATCAGGGCGAGGCAATCGAAAAACTCTCTCAGGGATTCTTAAAAGGCGACCGCTTTCAGACCCTTAAAGGCGTTACAGGCTCAGGTAAGACCTTCACGATGGCAAAGATTATCGAGAAGGTGCAGCGGCCCACGCTGATTATCAGCCACAACAAGACCCTTTCCGCCCAGCTTTACCGGGAATTCAAGTCTTTTTTTCCCCACAATGCGGTGGAGTATTTCGTCTCCTACTACGACTACTACCAGCCAGAAGCCTATGTTCCTGCCCGCGACCTTTACATCGAAAAAGACGCCGCCACCAATGACGAAATCGACAAGCTCCGTCTGGCGGCAACTTATTCCCTCATGGAGCGGCGGGATGTAATCGTAGTTGCAACCGTTTCCTGCATTTACGGTCTGGGTATGCCTGACCTTTACAAAGATATGCGAGTCCACATCGAAAAAGGCGAGATTTTGAACCTGAGGAAATTCGAGCGGGATTTGGCTTCGATTCAGTATCAGCGGAACGACATGGTTTTGGACAGGGGAAATTTCCGTGTCCGTGGAGATGTAATCGAAGTCTATCCGCCCTACATGGAGACCGACACCGCCTACAGAATCGAGCTTGATTTTGACGAGATTTCCAGCATAATGCGATTCAATGTTTTGGACAGAGCCACTGAGGAAGAGCTTGACGAACTCCAGCTTTATCCTGCAAAACACTTCGTAGTTCCCCACGATGCCCTTCTTGCCGCCACAGACAGAATCCAAAAGGAGCTTGAAGAGCGGGTAGAAATCCTGCTTTCCCAGGGAAAAATGCTTGAGGCCGAGCGGCTGAAAACCCGCACTACCTACGACATTGAGATGATGAAGGAAATGGGTTACTGCTCTGGAATCGAAAATTACTCAGGCCCCATTTCAGGTCGGAAGACCGGGGAGCCGCCCGCGACGCTTTTGCACTACTTCCCTGACGATTTTCTCTGTCTCATTGACGAAGCCCATGTCACAGTCCCCCAGATTGGAGCCATGTACGAAGGAGACCGAAGCCGCAAGCAGAATCTCGTGGATTTTGGTTTCCGCCTGCCCTCTGCCCTGGACAACCGCCCCCTTAAAGGCGATGAATTCTGGAAAAAGATGAATCAGGTGATTTATGTGACGGCAACGCCCCGAAAGGAAGAAATCGCCCAGTCAAGTCAGGTTGTGGAGCAGATTATCCGTCCGACAGGACTTTTAGACCCCCTCATCGAAGTGCGACCCAGCGAAGGCCAGATGGAAGACATTTATAAGGAAGTCAAGGCAAGAATCGAAAAGGGCGAGCGAAGCCTGATTCTGACTTTGACCAAAAAAATGGCGGAGGATTTGACGGATTATCTTCTGGGCTTAAACCTGAAGGTAAAGTACATTCACAGTGAAATCGACACTTTTGAGCGGGTTGAGATTTTAAAATCCCTGCGCACAGGCGAAATCGATGTTCTTATCGGAATCAACCTCCTGCGGGAAGGAATTGACCTGCCGGAAGTCAGCTTTATCGCAATCCTTGACGCGGACAAAATCGGTTTCCTGCGCTCAACTACAAGTCTTATTCAGATTGTAGGACGGGCCGCCCGAAACGAAAACGGCATGGTCGTCATGTACGCCGACAACATCACGCCCGCAATCAAGGAAACCCTTGATGAGACAAAACGCCGCCGCCAAATCCAGCAGGTCTACAACGAGGAGCACGGAATCACTCCCCACACGGTCTCAAAGGCTGTGCAGGACATTCTCGTTCGCCAGCAGCAGGATGCGGCCGAAAATGCCGAAGTGGAGCTGGGAGTCCTAAAAAAGAGCGCAAACCTCTTCGACCCCAAGCAGCGTAAAAAACTCATCGAAGCCCTCAAAAAAGAAATGAGCGATTACGCCGACAGGCTGGAATACGAGCAGGCCGCCGCAATCCGCGACCAGATAGAAGAAATTAATCGCACTTATAGCAAATAATGCGCCGCAACGAGAACAGGCCTTATCGTTCTCTTTTGGAGGCGGCAGAAAGCAAGTTGACCGCAAGTTTTTGCCTGTCAAAAATTTGTCACGACATGGGTGTCGAAATGCAGGGGAATGTGCGTTAGCACAAATCTCAATACAATTTCGCTTGCAAAATAATATGTAGTTAATTTTCTCTCATCGTGCTATACTGTTTGCATTCATTAAAAAGGAGCATATATGAAAAAAATTCTTGCTGTAACAGGGGCTGTTCTTGCCTTCTTCGCGACATCTTGCACATCAACAAAAGTCGCCTCTGGCGTTTCAAAAATCACTCTTACTGGCTCTGGAGTAAAAGGCCCTGAGACATTCAAAACGATTCAAGCTGCTTTAGATGCCGTCGGCTCAAAAGCTGGTGACTATACCATCACCCTTCCAAAAGGAACATACGAAGAAGTCCTCTATTATAACGGAGATGCAAACATCACCCTTACAGGCGATACAAAATCTCAGTACGGAAGCGATGTCGTAATCGCAAAGGCAAATGACGGAGACTTATATCTCTTGAAAGACCGGACCGCAAGCGCGCAGAAAGGCCGTTGTCTTTTTGAATTTGAGGGAAACGGAAATCTTATTGTCGAAAACATCACTTTTCAGAACACATTTGTCCGTGGCAGTGTCAAGGGCTCAAACACACAGGCGGAAACCATCGGCTTTGACTCAACAGGAAAATTGGCCGCCTACAACTGTGCTTTCAAATCTCATCAGGACACTCTCCGCATGACAGGAAAATCATGGTTCTACAAGTGCTATGTTGAGGGCGACACTGACTTCATCTGGATGGAAGCAAGCGGCAAAGTCGCACTCTTCGAAGAATGTGAAATCGTCTCACTTTTTGATGAAAATCACTCAAATCACACTTCATACATCGGAGCACCACGCATGAATATCGGTAACCGGGCAGAAAAAGGCCTGGTCATCTTCAATTCAAATATTTCTTCACAGGAAGGACAGAATACTTATCTTGCCCGCACGCCTTGGACAAGCGGCTATTACAATCAGGTAGCTTTCATCGCAAATAAAACAAAAGACCTGAATGATGACTTGTGGAGCGGAAAGGCTCTCACAGCCAACGGAATTCCAGAAACAACCATCGGCTGGAAACTGGACAAGGCGACAGCCGACTCAATCGGCGTAAAAGTTGACGGTCGTAAAGACATCATTCCCGAAAACGAGGTCTCAAAAGAATTCAACGGACGAGACGCAATTTTGAACCGCTACTATGACATTTCAACACTCAAATACAAAAAAGACTCAGACGACTACTGGGATGTAAAGGCTTTGGCAAAGACACAGAAGTGGACAGTTTCTGAAGACAAATCAAAATCTCTCCTCGATGGTGAAGTTGAATTAGTCAAAACAACTTACATCCTCGATGGCTCTAAAGAATACAAGGACTTGACTTGCAATGGATTTGCCCAGGAAAAAGGTAAGGCTCACTATCAGGGGGGAGCAGGAGCGACAATTTCATTCCCGGTAAAAGGAAAGTCTCTCATAACTCTAACAGGTTACTATGCTGGAAGCGGAACAATTCAGGCTGGAAAGCAAGGACCTGCCTTATACAACCTCAACAACGGCTCAACGGCAAAATTCAACGAAAAAACTTATGTCGTGTACGAGGGAGCTGGTGTTGTCACCATTACCGCGACAGAAAAATCTTACATCACAAAAATTACCGTTGAAGGCGATGACTCACTCTCATTCAGTCCAGTAAAATCAATCGGTGTCTCTGCGGAGGGAAATGCCAGCGAAGTCTACGGAAGAAAGAAATTACAGATGAAAGCGACTTTGAATCCCGCAAAACCGACAAACGATGATTATATCTGGTCAGTCTCTGATGAAAAAGCAGCGAAAATATCCCCGACAGGTCTTCTCGAAGCTGCAAATGTCGCCAACGACACTGTGATTACCGTAAAAGCAACCTCTTGCGACGCGAACAAAGTCTCCGGAGAATTCAAGCTTAAAATCATAAAACCGGAAGCCGGAGCATTCAGCGTCTCATGGCTCGACAGTCCTGAATCAAGCGCTTCACTCGCAGGTACAAGCGATGATGAAAAAGTCGCAAAGGCAGGAGCTGCTCTTCCGTCAAAAGGAAATGGTGGTTCATGGAAGTTCAATTCTTCAAAAATCACGGCTGAGATTGCAAAGGGAGCGCTCTCATATTCAGGTTACTCAGCTCCAATCGAAGGACGGGATAAAGTTTATATTGACTTCCCTATTACAGCACAGGAAAATCTCAATCTTTCTCAGATTGATGCCGCATTCGGAAACCACGGAACAGGCAATATCGCAGTAGAAGTTCTTGCAATCAAAAATGGCAAGGAAGAAAACTTGATAACCGATGAAAGCCGAAAATCCCGCTCAACAAAAAAGAGCTGGGAAATAGAATATCCAGTGAAAAAAGGTGAGACCGTAAATATCCGCGTAGTTCTCTACGGATACCAGGGGGATGAAAGCGCAATTCCGACAGGAAAAGCACCGACAATCGCTACAATCACGGTCAGCGGCAAACAGAAATAACAGGCAGGTGAAAAGACAGGCTTCCCGCTTAGGGTTTATAAAAAAATTCCTCGGCGGGAAGTTTTCGTTTTAAAATCGTGAGATATTTTTCGATGTCGCTTTTTGCGGCGATGGAATCACGCCATTGAAGCGAGGCATGGGGTATTGAGGCGCGAGAAATCGATTGCGACAAGCCCAGCTTATGTTTTTCGATGAGAAGGGCGGCTTTTGACGGATTATGATTCGTCCATAAAAGCGCATTTTTATATAATTCTACAAAGCGGCGTATGGTATCGCGTTTTTCTTTTGCAAAATCAGCACGGATAACAAGAAGCATTGCGGGATATGAGCTGCCTTCCTCAACTTCCGCATACAATTTCTGAATGTTTTCGGCACGGGTAAAATCAGATGAATTATTAAGGACGATTGTCGCGAAAGGCTCTGGAAGCAGTGCGTATGAATTCTGATTCCTGATTAAGCTGTTTGCAGAAAGTGCCGTCGGCAGGGAAGAATCAAACTGAACGGCTGCCTCATTTTTGTCCCCGATTGGAGTCACTTCTTTTTTTGAAAGAATTTCCTGAAACACCGCAAGTGCCGAATCAGCAGAGGATGTCGTTAAAATTTTCTTATTGCGTAAGTCCTTCAGTGATGAATAAGAGTCATCACTGGTAAGAAGAGAAAGACTCCCATTTTGAACCAGACCTGCCATCAAAAGAGCACCCTTCCCCTCTGTAAAGACCTTTGCGGCATCTTCGGGGGCAAGAAAGCCCATGTCAAGCTCGCCCCGAAGGAGTCTGGGAAGCTGCGCCTGTGCAGAATCAAAAATCTGAAAAGACATGTTCTGCACGGCGAGTTTTTCTTTGTTTTCTATCAGGTATGCGCAGGGCAGGCAGGAGATTCCTTTAAGCACGCCCAGCCGGATAGAAGACTTTTGAGCAAAAAGAGGAAGGAAAAGAGAAAAACATGAAAAAAGGCAGATAATTTTTTTTAACATGAAAAATCTTTAATTCCTAACTCCTCATTGCTAATTGCTTATTTCTCATTCCTGATGACTTCATCCATGTCGCATTTTGGCGGAATACCGTCAACCAGCTCTTTTGAACCGGCGTTTGCGTACATATTGAGAAGAGCCGCACCAGTTTTCGGATTCATGATGACCGAAGGACCTGCGATACAGCCGCCCTCACAGGCCATGACCTCAATGAGGTTTGGACAGTCGGCAGGAGCGGGCATTGTACCGGCGTTGATTTTTCCGTAATTCTGCAGGTTCTTGATGCCGGCCTTGTCGAGACCGTTGATGACGACCGGACGCAGAATAGAGTCGTCCTTGAGGCGGATTTTTACGCTTTCTGCGACACCGCCAGTCTTTGCGAAATTGCGGGCAGAGACCGTAGGATTATATTTACCCGGTTTTGCTTCCATTTTGGTGATGTCGATTTCTTTTGCGGCAAAGAGCGCTCCGACTTCTTCCACAGAAAGGACATAATCTACCAAATCACTGTCGAATCCTTCCCGGCGTTTTGCAAGACAAGGGCCGACGAAAACAGTGATGCAGTCAGGGTCTGCTTTTTTGGCAAGCTCGGCTGTGTAAATCATAGGAGATTTTGTCTCTGAGATACAGTCTTTAAGCTCCGGCGCGTGAATATGGACGGCACGGACATAAGCCGGGCAGCAGCTGGTTGTCATCATTTTGTCGCCCCTCTCCATGCGCTCAACAAATTCAGCAGCCTCTTTGTCAGCAGTGATGTCGGCACCGATTGCAACTTCCCAGACCCGGCTGAAACCTGCGGCAAGGAGAGCGCTGTCAAGCTGACCGACTTTTGCACCCTTGAACTGGGCGCCGATTGCAGGAGCGTACATAGCCACGACCTTTTTGCCCGCCATGATGTGCTTGATGACATCCACAAGCTGGGACTTATCCATGACAGCTCCGAAAGGACATGAGCTCATACATTTTCCGCAGAAAATACACTTGTCGTAGTCAATCTGCTCATGGCCGGTCTCTTCGTTGCGGGTGATTGCTCCCACCGGACAAGCCTCTTCACATGGAATCGGGATTTTTACGATTGCGTGATAAGGACAGTTCTGGGCGCAGAGACCACAGTTGATACACTTATTGGGGTCAATGTGGGCGCGGTGGTCATAAATTTCGATTGCCTGCTTAGGGCAATTGACCTTACAGGGGCGGGCAAGACAAGCCTGACAGGCATTTGTAGGAAGATATTTTGACTTAACGCAGCCGTTACAGGCATCGTTCAGGAATGTGAGCATGGGCCAGGTCGGCTTTTCGCGGTTCAAGGCGTCTTTTGCGTAGTCCGCCAGGCGTTTTTCATCATCGATGTCCTCGACGGAGAATCCCATGCGGGCAAGAACGCGGGTTCTTACGATTTCGCGGTCGTGGTAGATACAGCAGCGGATTGAAGGACTCCCCGCCGGAACCATTTCTTTTGGAATGTAGTGAACGCCCTCTTCAAGTTTTCCCTCAAGCTGTAATTTAGCGATTCTGACCAGAATTTCCTGCTTCAAAAGCGAAGCATTGTTGTTTACATTAAGCATGTGTACCTCTTTGCTTTAAAATTTCGACAGTTTCCTTATAATTATATCATAAATCTGTTAGAATTGCATTATGAATGGCGGAAATACCAGCGATTTTAAGAAAAATTTACGAAAAGAAATGAAGAAAATTCTCAGGGAATTTCATGAGAATCTTTCCGAAGAAGAAAAAAATTCCCTCGCTGAAAATCTGGCGGAAAAAATCACCGGCCTTGGCGACTACAAAAAATCATCGCTGATTCTGGCCTATATTCCCGACAAATTTGAAGCTGACTGCACCCCTGTCATTATGGACGCACTGAAAAAAGGCAGAAAAGTCGCCGTCCCCAAAGTTGACTCAGAAGCCTTAAAAGCCGGCAAAAGCAAAATGGATTTTTATTTTTTAGAAGAAGGAAAATCTCTGGAAGACCAGCTTGAAGCCGGAGCCTATGGAATCTTGGAGCCAAAAGCTGATTTGAAGAAACTTGATTGGAGTCTCGAAGCAAGGCCGGAAACGCGGGGTCTTGCGGGGCAAAAAGCAGGTGAAGGCTGCCCCGCAGAGGGGGTAGCGGAAAACCGCGAAGCGGGTTGGAGTGAGGGGGAGACTTCCCCCTTTATGCTTGTTCCCGGCGTGGCATTTACGAAAGACGGAAAGCGACTGGGGCACGGAAAAGGATTTTACGACATTTACATAGAAAAATTACAGAAGGCCGGCCTAAAGCCCTATTTGTGCGCTCTCGCCCTTCCCTGCCAGATTGTCACAGACCTTGCCACCGACAAGCACGACATCCTCATGGACAGGGTAATCTTTTAACCGCTGCTTACGCATTGCGATTATTTTTTAGAATCTTTGCTGTAAAGACGGAGGGGCGGAAGGGAATCAAAATAGCTTTCGGTTATGAGGTAATAGTCTTCAATTTTTGCCTTTGAGATCGCCTGATACTGTTCAAGGTAGAGTCGGGAATTTTTCTGCACTTCCCCGCTCTGCATGAGGCTGGCAGTTCCTTCCTGACTTCCAGCCTTTGAAATAAGTGCCATAAGCCAGTTGTTCTCAAGAGAAGCGAGCAAGTCAGTTTTTTCAAGGTCGATAACGCCATCAGTCTGAATCTCAATTTGGTCAGAAATATCTTTTTTAATAGAAGAAAGGCATTCAGAGTATACAGAATCGACTTCATCTGTATGCTCAACACTGGTCACCACGATTCGGGCAAATGGCAGGTCATTTTCAGGGAGCTGGGCTTTTACTTTCATTTCGGGATATTTCTTTGAAAATCTGGCTTCCATTCTGGCAGCCAGTTCTATTAAAATCGCATCAAACAAAGCACAATCCATGGAAGAGAGATCGGGGGAAGCAAGGCAATACAGTACCGGGTCAAGAAATTTCGTAGTGGGAATAAGGACAGCCGGTCTGGGGCCTGCCTCATCCTTTGAAATGTCAGTCAGGAAAAGATGACGGAGAGGAATTCTTTTTTCTTTGACGGAGACTTTTTCAAAATCAGGCTTTTTTACCCGCAAATCTGTGGAACGGGTCTGCTCAATGCTTGCCAAAAGTCCGAAAGTTGAATTCAAAGACTTGCGCAATTTTTCATCACTTTTTAATCCGCCTGAAAGAATCAGAGAAAAGCGGCTTGAATCCAGCAGTATGGGATAGGCTTCCTGAATTTTCGTAAAATCAAGGTTTTCAGCAGGTTTGTCCTCTGTGTCACGGTAAAGTTTCGGATAATCCGAATTCCCGTACAAGAGGCGAACTGCCTCGCACAAAAGCTGAAATTCCGTGCTTCCGGTCTTAAGCCGCCATTGGGTCCGCTCGTCATAAGTCACGCCATCAGCGGTCGCCGGATTGATGTCGCAGTAAACAAGGGCTGTGTAAGCCGCCTGAATCGCAAAATCCATCTCCCCTGAAAGGCAAGTGACAGTAATAATCGAGTGAGTCGAAAGATTCCGCGCTCCGACTTCGTAAAATCCAGAAATCGCGCCGTTTGAGGCAAACAAATCCAGCTGACGGTTAATGTTGACCGCAATGGAATCCGCCAGAACAGAAGCAAGCCCCGAAACTTTATCCGTAAAAAGAAGCTCACCGCCGGCAATCGTTAGGGAAAGCACCGCAGTCTTTGAACTCTCGCTCCGTTTGACCGTGACAGGAATGTCGTTTTGAAGGTTGAAATTTGAATATTCAGAAAGATTTTTTTCGATGAAGCGGTCTGCCGATGAAGCTATTTCTTCCAGAATACTTTTATCCGGCTCAAGTCCGCTCTTTTTTTCGCCTTGGTCAAAGGATTTTTTATATAAATTCTGATTGTACCAGGCGCTTTCCTTTTGGGGGATTTCGACAAAACCTGCTTTTTTGAAATCTGCGGCATATTTTTGATAAACGGATGAATTCAAAAAGACGAAAACAAAAGGCTCTTCCGCCTTGATTTTTTCCTGCAAATCAGAGATTTCAATTTGTGAGAGGCGGTCATTTTTTTGGAAGAAATTTTGAGCGGCGTCAGAAGAATTATCTGAAAGGGAAAGCTGGCGGGAAAAGGCTTCCATAGTTGCGTCGGAACTTTCCGAAAGGCGGGTAAAGAGCGTCCTGGATTTTTTGAGAGAATTTTCCAGCTCTTTTTTAGAGAAAACATCCTCGTCCCGGCTCATGGTAAGAAACAAATCCACCTGTACTACAGGAGAGACTTTTGCCTTGCCGATTAAAGACTGAATGATAAGCCGTGAAGCTGATTTTTCCTGAGCGGAAGAAACATCGATATACTCGTTCCCAAGGATTTTTAAATTCTTTTGCTTTAAGAGAAGTTTTTTAAGGGCAGAAAAATCCTGATTCCAGCTTGAAGAAAGTGCGTCGGCCTCGTCCTGATTAAGGGAAGTATACTGAAGGGCGATTTGTGTCATCTCGTCAGAAAAATCTTTGTGGGAAAGAATGAATTTACGGGATTTTGCATTTTTACCGGCAGAAAGTGCCTGCAGGACTTTTCCTGAATCTGAATCCTGATTTTTTTGATGTTGACTTGCCTGAAAATCAGAGAAATATTTTTTTACAATGGAAAGGGAAGCCCCCTCGGTGATATTCCCGTTGATGAAAAGAATTGCATTTGAGGGAGAATAATAAGATTCCCAGATTGAATTTAGAGCCGTACGGATTGCTTCGATTTTCTGCCCCGAAAAGACGGCGGGATTCACACCGCTCTCCCGAGACCATGGAGCTGCGGCAAAGACCTTTGAATCAATAGCCGTATTGATGAAGCCTGCCGCACTCTGGGAATATTCCTTGAACTCAGAGCACATAGTTTTAAAAAGAGATGAAAGCTCCGAGTCCGAAACAGAGAGAGGCTTTAGCTTCTGGGAAAGAGAAAGCACAGCCTTTTCACAGGCGGCGGGAGCGACTTTTGAGACGAAACGAACGCTGTCATTGGAAATCTCGCCGTCAGAAAGACGGGCATACATCGTAAAAAGCCCGCCGTTCAAGGGATTCTGATTTGTAAAACCTGCCTTCACGCAAAGCTCCAGACGCACGGTGGGGGAAGAAGAATCTTCAAGGAAATAGATTTGAAGGCCGTTTTCGAGAGTAAAATGCCTGATGTCAGAGAAATTAAAAGCGGAAAGGGAAAAAGACAGGAAAAAGACTAGAAAAAAAACAAAGATTCTCTTCATAGACATAAAAAAAGCCCGACCTGAAGCCGAGCTTTTCGACCCCTGCTGGGCTTGAACCAGCGACACACGGATTAACAGTCCGTTGCTCTACCGACTGAGCTAAGGGATCACTTTGTTCTTGCGAACGAGTGTTATATTATATGAAAGGCGAAAAAGTGTCAATAGAAACTGGAGATTTTTTTTATTTTTTTTATTTTTCAAGCCGAACTTCAAACAAGAGCCTCTTTACGATTCCCTGACAGAAAGGCTGCACATTTCCACTTTCATCCATCGCAGAAAGCGAGACCGCAGAAACATCATAAGTTTTTCCCGTCCCGATAAGAGTCAAAGCGGCAGTTTATCCAGTCCGTATTTTTGAAAGGCGGAAATTATTTCTTTTATGAGAGGTGAATCTTTTTCTTTAAATCCATCCTCGTCCACAAGGCGGTGCCCGATATAATCATCGATAAGAAGCGGCGGATGAACAAGATGCTTGAA
>JAFUHS010000084.1 GCA_017468745.1 Treponema sp.
GACGGTCACGGAAAATCAGACGGCGAAATCATGCGTTTCTGCCAGAGCTTCATCACAGAGCTTTACCGACACATTGGTGCTGATACAGATGTTCCAGCTGGCGACAAAGGCGTTGGCGGAAAAGAAGTTGCTTACATGTTCGGTCAGTACAAGAGAATCACAAACCAGTTCACTGGCGTCCTCACAGGAAAGGGATTGGACTTCGGCGGCTCATTGATTCGTCCGGAAGCTACAGGTTACGGTCTTATCTACTTCGCAGAGTGCATGCTCAAAGCTGCTGGTACAGACTTCAAGGGCAAGACAGCAATCATCTCTGGTGACGGAAACGTTGCTCAGTACGCTTGTCAGAAAGTTACTCAGTTGGGCGGAAAGGTCATCACATTGTCTGACTCAACAGGTTACATCCTCGACGAAGACGGAATCGATGCTGAAAAGCTCGCTTATGTTATGGAATTCCGTGCTCGCAAAGAGAAAATCGACGCTTATGTCAAAAAATATCCGAAAGCAAAATTCTTCAAGGGCGAAAAACCATGGGGAGTTAAGGCTGACTGTGCATTCCCATGCGCTACTCAGGACGAAATCTACATGGAAGACGCAGAAAAGCTCGTCGCTAACGGCGTAAAACTCGTTGCAGAGGGAGCTAACATGCCAACTCGTGCAGACGCAATCGCATTTCTCCAGTCAAAGGGCGTTCTCTTCGCTCCGGGAAAAGCTTCTAACGCTGGTGGTGTTGCAGTTTCTGGTCTTGAAATGTCTCAGAACTCAGAGCGCCTCTCATGGAGCCGTGAGGAAGTTGACGCTAAACTCAAACAGATTATGACAAACATCCACGACAACGCTTACGAAACAGCCAAAAAGTACGCTCCAAGCGCAACAATCGACTATGTTTCAGGCGCAAACATCTACGGCTTCCTCAAAGTCGCAAGAGCTATGATGGCACAAGGTTTGGTCTAAATCTTAATTGAGCAAAGGCGGTTCGTTCTTTTTGGGCGGACCGCTTTTTTATTTGCTCCGTGCTTTTGACAGCATTTCTTCAAGTTCTTTCTGGGCTTCTTCAAGACCCTGTGGGACGGAAATCTCATCCTTTAGCATCATTTCCATTTTATTCCCTAAAATCGTGTAGAACTGTGTCCATTCTTTCATGACTGGTCTGTATACTCCGCCTTCAAGTGCCTTGCAGACTGCATTGTATTGAGGAAATTTTTGAAGGATTTCTTCATCTTTTAGGCTTGAATATCTGCATGGCACTCCGCCATAGGCTACTGTTGATTTTTGCACATTTTTGTTCATCAGATATGAGAGAAGTTTTTTCGCAGTTTCTTTTTTAGCGCTGTTTTCTGGAATACCGATGGTCCAGATTCCGTAAATATTTGCATTATTTGGTGAATCCTCTTCACGATACTTCCCGATAAGGGCGATATAGTCCATGGAAGAATTTCTCGTCGGTGTGTACCAGCCGGACCATCCGACCCCTAGGGCTGCAGATTTATTTGCGATTGCGGCAATCAAGTCGTTTTTGCCTGTCGCCCTGCCAGTTCTTATCAAGTGCTTATACATATAGAGTGCTTCTGAAAATTCATATGTATTTATCGTGGGATTGTTCTGTTCGTCGACAACCCAGCTTCCTCGGGAGAGAAGAATCGGGAGAAAATCGACGACTATATTATTCGGAGAATCACCGCGATAGACGAAGCCCAGATTATGCCTTTTCTTTTGAAAATTGCAGATTTTTAGCAAATCTTCGACAGAATCGATTTCATCAACCTCATAGCCTGCTTCTTTTATCATGATTTTATTATAGAGCAGTACGGTGACATTCCCATAATAGGGGGCGAGATATAAATCTCCATTTTGGTAGCAGATTGTTTTTGTGGCTGGAATAATATCGTCATCGAGCGAGTAGCCCAGTGTGGTCAAGTTGGACAGTATATTTCTTGCTGCGAATTCTGCCATCCATGAGCTGTCAACCATGCATAAATCATATTGACCTGTAGCGGACTTTGCATTGTCGAGAAGGGCATTGTACAAGGGGGCTTCATCTAATTCAACAATGTCACAATAGATATTCGTTTCTTTCTCAAAACTGGCAGTGCAGTTTTTTATGACAGATGAGTATATTCCTGAACGCAAGACAAGACGGAGAATTTCTTTTGGTTGAGAATTCGTGTAATGTTTAACGCTGCTCTTTTCAAAGCATGATGTAAAAAAACTTGCTGCGGCGAGTGAAAATAAGCAGAAAAAAATTTTTTTCGGCAATTCATGGTTGAATCCTTTTTGAAGCTTTAGCGGAAAGTTCCAGACTGATAGCTTTTCATTCTGTATCGGACATCGTTTACGCAGATTAGGATTTTTGATTTGGGAATCGAGCAGAATATTTCCACAAGTTCTGCATCAAGCTGTTTCCCCGCTACAAGTCTCAGCTCTGAGATTGCATTTTCGTAGGGGAGGGAGGGGCGGTATGAACGCTCCATGGTGATTGCCGAATATGTGTCTGCGACGGCAAGAATTCGTGATGGCAGGGGAATTTCTTTTCCTTTGAGATGGTAATATCCGTTTCCGTCAACCCGTTCATGGTGATATTTTATCCAGCAGGTGATTTTTTTAAGAGATGCGATTGAACTGAAAATCTCAACGCAGATTTCCGGATGTTTTTGGATGAACTCTCTTTCTGCCGGAAGAAGTTTGCCTTTTTTGTGAATAATGCTTCGCGGAATTCCCAATTTTCCAATATCAAGAAGCAGTGATGCGTATTGCAGGTTGACGGGATTGATTTTTGCCCGGTATTGGGTCGGCAAATAGTCATAAAGAAGCATAGTAAGATTTTGGACATGGAGAGAGTGGCCGTCTAAGTTTTCGTCTCCTGCCTCTATGACACCGACCAGCCGCTCAAGAATCTCCATGGAAAGCGTGCTTATTCCCCGCATCTGGATTAAGGCCCAGCAAAGCATGAGGGTGAACATAAGTGATATGGCGAGAAGTGTAAAGGCATATCGAAGGGAAAGAGATTCATCCCTGTAGATGAAAATGGATTGCACGATAAAGGCGGACTCAAGCACTAGGAGAAAAATATGGGAAATCAATTTAAGTTTTCCGCTTCTGTACAAGGCATCGCAACGGTAAAAAAGTTTTACGAATGTTACGATGAGATTAAGGGTCATTAACGCAATGCCAGAGATAATCATGTAGTCTGCTGAAAGAATTGAATTCATTAGGCGTCTCCTGAAAGGGCTTCTGTACTGAAGTGAATTTGGTTTTTGCCAGCCCGCTTTGATTCATAAAGAGCTTCATCGGCTCTCTTATAGGCATTGTCGATGTCTCTGTCATTTTCTGTTATTTCTGTAAAGCCAAAGGATGCGTGAATTCCGTTGAGACTGTCAAACTGTACGGAATTGAGTGCGGCAAGCATTTCTTTTAATAAATCGGTGACTTCGGAACGGGATTTTTTTCCTCTGATGAAAACGATGAAATCATCACCACCGAGGCGACCTGCCAGACTGCGTTGCTCTGAGAGAATCAAGTTTGTGGAATTTTCTCGTTTTATGTCTTGGAGGTTGAGGATTTCTAGGAGAGTCCTTCCGACTGTTTGAATTACCTTGTCGCCCATTTGATGACCGAGATTGTCATTAATCTGCTTGAAACCGTCTAAATCAAGAAGACAGAGGGCAATATACTCACCGTATTGTGAGCGGATGATTTCCTCGGCGATTGAGAAAAATTTTCCACGGTTAAGCAGGGATGTTAAAGCGTCAAAGCTTGATTTAATTTCCAGTTCTTTTTGAATCTGCTGCTCCCGTTGATAGAGAATGAATTGTGCGACTCGTGTTCTTTGGAAAGTGTAGTGAAGGAGAATTGAGAGTGTGCTGATGACAGCTACATTGTAACTGTCGTGATAGGCGATAGAAAAGGTTTTGTAAAGATATGAAGTTGCGAGGAAGCCTGCTACACCGATAAATGTGAGGAGAATCATAATGTACATGCTGCCGATAAAAGAAAGAGAGGTCAGCATGAGTAGAACTAGGAACATGGTCGCCGGCATATAGGGGTGGGCGACAGAAGAAATAATGCCATAGCTGAGGAGAATGATAATAGAGATAAAAACAGCGATATAATTGTATTTTTCAACCCTTCTAGGGAAGAAAAGCAGCCAAATCTCAAAAAAAAGTCCTGTCAGAATTGAGATACCGTAAAACGGTAATCGCCCTTCATTGACACCAAAAAGATTCAGATAAGCGAATATAAAGTAAATCAGATTGATGAAAATAAACCATGTGTTGAGAATTGTAATGTGTTTGCGGTTCGTTGACCGAATGAGAGTTGAGCATTCTTTGTAGGTGTCGCGGTCATAGCCGTAATAATTAAAACTCTTATAAGTCATGCACATAATCCTAATAGAAAGTATAAAGGATATTTTAAAAGAAGCAAATTTTATTTGACTGCTGTCTGAAAATAAAAACTTGAAAGTCGTTTTTCCTAGCATTTCACAGCGAAAAGGTTTATAATTGTAAAAATATTTGAGCCGATTTCAAAAGTTTTTTACTGTTTGAAACTGACTTGCAAAAGAAAACCTCATTTCATTGCGGTTTTTGAGGTGAATTCTAAAGGACTTTCAAAAAATTGTCTGACTTTTGAAAGTTCTTCATTTATATTTGGAGTATTTTAATGGAAACTACACTACCGCGTCTTTTCAGGAAGAGAGCATCAGAATATCCCGAAATAGCTTTTCAGATGAGTCGTTTTAAGGACGGACATTTTGAGCCTACGACTTATCGCGAGGCTTATGAAACGGCTGTCGCATTTGCAGGCGGCCTTCTTTCTCACGGAGTAGAGCGGGAGGAGCACATAGGTCTTATCTCTGACAACCGAAAAGAGTGGGAACATGCCGACATGGGCTTAATGATGATTGGTGCAATTGATGTTCCCCGAGGCTGTGACGCTACCATCGGTGATTTGGAATACATCCTTTCTTTTGCGGAATGTAAGCGGGTTATTGTTGAGAATTCCAGCCAGATTGAAAAAATCCTTGGCATCAAAGAAAAACTTCCCCTTGTTAATGAACTTATCGTTTTTGAGAATCCCAGCGACAAGGATATTGAGCTTACCAAGTCTGCAGGTCTTGCCCTCTATTCATTTGCCCAGATTGTTGAGGAAGGCAAAAAATACAATGAGGCAAACCCGGGCAAGGTCGATGAGGAAATCGAAAAGGGAAAATGGGACGACCTTGCAACCATTATCTTCACTTCGGGTACGACGGGTAAGCCAAAGGGAGTCATGCTCTCTCACGGAAATTTTATCACCCAGCTGGACGAGGTCTGTGAGCGCATTTATCTTTATCCTGGTGACAGGGGGCTTATGGTTCTTCCTGTCTGGCACGCTTTCCAGAGGGCAGTCGAATATGTCGTTATGAATCAGGGGGCTACCATCTGCTACTCAAAGCCTGTGGGACCCATCCTTCTGGCTGACTTAAAGACTTTGAATCCTCAGGTTCTGCCGGCCGTTCCCCGCGTTTTCGAGGCTGTCTACGACGGCATTTACCGCAATATGCGTAAAACCGGCGGATTCGTTCTCCGTCTCTTCAATTTCTTCGTGGCAATCGCCCTCTTCCATTCAAAGCTTGACCGTGTTCTTTTTGACCGCACGACCCGATACGGAATGGATAAGAGATGGCTTCAGTGGCCGGCTTTTGTTCTTCCCTGGCTTTTCTGCTACCCCATCAAGCTTTTGGGTGGAGCGATTGTTTTCCGCAAAATCAGAAAAATGCTTGGAACGGGCTTCCGTGCAGGTGTTGCAGGCGGCGGAGCCCTTCCCCCTGCCGTGGATAAATTCTTCTGGGCAATCGGAGTCAAACTGGTTGAAGGCTACGGTCTCACCGAAACGGCTCCCATTATTTCAGTCCGTCCGATTGACCGCCCGGTTTTGGGCAATGTAGGCTCTGCCGTGCGCGGAATTTCTGCCCGCGTTGTTGACCCGGTCACACGAAAGCCACTAAAACGAGGGAAAAAAGGCGTTCTTGAAGTAAAGGGCGGCACTGTAATGAAAGGCTACTACAAGCAGCCTGAGCTTACGGCGAAAGCCATTGATGATAACGGCTGGTTTGACACAGGTGATTTAGCCCGTCTCACCGCAAATAACGAAATCGTCCTCCGCGGCCGCACAAAAGACACAATCGTTCAGACTGGCGGAGAGAACATCGAGCCGCTTCCAATCGAAATGAAAATGCAGGAATCCCGCTACATTCAGACGGCAGTCGTTTTGGGGCAGGATCAGCACTATCTTGCGGCTCTGGTCGTTCCTGAGCAGCAGGAAGTCGAGGCATTCTGCAAAGAGTCAAATCTTCCCTACAAAAAATACTCTGACATGGTAAAGAGCGCCGAAGTCCTACATTTAATTGAAACAGAGGTCGCGACCAGAGTAAATTCAAAGAACGGCTTTAAAATGTACGAGAGAATCAACAAAATCGCCCTTCTTGAAAAGCCCTTTGAAGTCGGCGTTGAGCTTTCCGCAAAGCAGGAAATCATGCGCTTCCGCATCAACGAGATTTACTCTGGCGAAATAAAAAAACTTTTCAAATAGCTTAGATTCTGACTATAATTGCCCCGGATTTTTTGTCGATTTCGTCAAGATTTTCGGGGCTTTTTATTTGCAGAAGCTCGCCGTTTTTGGGCTGGATATGGCTTTCGTCGATTGCGAGAAGCAGACCGTATTCACTGCAGGCATAGTATCCTGATTTGTGCAGTTCCGGCAAACGGATAAAATCTGAGGCTATGCGGATGAAAGTTTTTCCGTCTCTTTTGGCCTCTGTCTGATTCTCTTTTGCCTTTTTGCTTCCGGCGGATTTTTTTGAGACGATGAAACTCAAAGAAGCCCGTTCTTTTTGAAGGCCTGCCTTTTCTGAGAATTTGAGCAGCTTGCCGGGGGCTGTTTCGGTGTCAAATGCGAAGTTGCACCATTTTGCGTTCTTGCCCTGAGCGTTTGTCGTTCTTCCGTGAGTCCGTCCTGCCATGGGACAGTCATTTGCATGGGGGCAGGGGGCAATCGGAAGATAATCTTTTCGGATAAGCGCGTCTCTCATGAGGGAGAGGAAGCGTGCTGAATGGGGATCGCCGGGCTCTACGAGCAGAATGGCCGATTCTTCATTTTTGATGTAAGAAAGCAAGTCTCCGCTGTATTTTTTTGCCAGATAATCCGTGGGCATTTCATTATTCTGAATGATTTCATTGAAGACATTGGCACAGGTAATAAAATCTGCTTTTTCTTTGATGCTGACTCCTAAAGCTCCTTTTACACGGATAATGTTCCATGGAGTAAGGGGGGCTTGGGGCCTAGCCCCAGGAGAAGGGGTAGCGGAAAACGCTTCTGCGTTTGGAGCGAGGGGAAGGCTTTCCCCTTCTGTATCTTTTATCGTTTTTGCCGCGATTGCGTAGTACAAATCTTCACCGGCGGCAAGGGCTGTCTGACTTAAATCGAGGCAGTACCAGCTGATTTTTTTGCTTCGGAGTTCCGGTCGGGCAAGCCAGAGGGCAATTACCACAGTGAGAGTGCCGCTTCCCACATCCAGGGCGACGGGCTTTTCTGACTTTGCGAGGGGCTCAAAGGCTGTTTTTGGTAAATTCGCGAAGAGACGGGTCATGCGGACAAGATTCCACCACATGAAATAGCTGATGTAGGCACTGATTGAGGATGCTTCGTTCATGTAGCCAAGGCGGCGGGAAGAGCGTTCGTCGGTGAGTTTGTGGGAGAGATTTTTCACCTGTCCGTAGAGCGCGACCTTTTGTTTTCCGCTCATATTGCGGACTGAAGCGACGATTTCGTCAAATTGGCCGATGATTTTGCGGCTTTCCTCGGGAATTGCACTTTCGTCAAAAAGATTCCGGCGGATAGAGGCTGCTTTTTTGCGCTCAGCGAATTCTTTTCTGTGCGCGTGGCTGCGTTTTCGGTCGATTTTAGGCTTTGCCGGCTCTGTTTCTTGATATTTGTTCATTTTCTTCCCTTTTTGATTTCAAAATAAAGTTTCGTCAGTTCCGTCCGAAGCTCCCTGATTGTGTTCATGGCCTCTGCATGATCCTCGTAGGCCTGTGACTCATGCAGAATTTCGTTTCTTGCCCCTTCAATCGTGAATTTCCGTTCGTAAATCAGGTGTTTGAGCCTTAGAACGATTTCAAAATCCCGCTCAGTGTAAACGCGCCGTCCTCCCAAATCTTTGCGTGGCGCAAAACCCGGGATTACGGTTTCCCAATATCTGAGAATATTCTGCTTGATGCCGGTCAGTTCCTCAATTTCACCGATTGTGTAGGTCACTCGGATTCTCCGTCAAATCTGTTTTCCCAGCGCTTGCGGCTTGGCTTTAGGTTCAGCTCGACAGGTATTTGGTCGAAGCCTAAATCTTTGCGGATTGAATTTTTCAGGTAGGTGACATAACTTTCCGGCACATTGTCCGGGCTTGTGCAGAAAATACGGAAAGAAACCGGATTTGTGCTGGTCTGGGTCATGTAGCGGATTTTGAAGTGAATCGCCTTGCTAGCTGGCGGCGGATAGTGGAAAAGCCAGTCGGCAAGAGCCTTGTTGAGGGCCGATGTTTCGACTTTGCGGGTGAGCTGACCGTAGATTTCGATTGCCTTGTTCAGCAAATCTTTGATTCCTTCGCCTTTGAGGGCTGAAAGAGGCAGAATTGGAGCCCAGTTCATGTGGCCGAACATGGTTTTGATGTAATCGGTGGTGTCCCGGAGGGTTTTACGGCTTTGATCCTGAGTGTCCCACTTGTTGAGGACGAAAATAATTCCCCGGCCTCGTTCATAGGCGAGGGAACAGATTTTTTTATCCTGATCGGCCAGACCTTCCTGAGCGTCAATCATCAAAAAGACGACATCGCATTTGTCCAGGGTTTTTATCGCCCGGTTGACGGAATAATATTCTACATTTTCATGGACTTTCTTTTTGCGGCGGATTCCAGCCGTATCCATGATTTCGAAATTCTTTCCTGCGTATTGAAATTTTCCTTCCACAACATCACGGGTGGTGCCGGCATAATCAGAGACGATGGAATTTTCGCTGTGGGTGAGCCGGTTGGAAAGTGTGGATTTGCCTGTATTCGGCTTTCCTAAAATCGCGATTCGGATTGGATCCTCCGGCTTTTCGCCTTCTTCAACTTTTGAGAAATCCAGATTCTCAGTGATTTTTTTTGCCAGGTCGGTGATATGGTCTCCGTGGTCTGCGGAAATGAAAAGCAAATCTTTAAAGCCATATTGAAGGTAGTTCCATGAGACGCTTTCTTCTCGTCCGCCTTCACATTTGTTCACGGCGACGATTAGTCTGTCCCAGTAAGGACGCAAAAGATGAATGAATTCTTCGTCTTCGCCTGTAATAACTCCGGCTTCGAGGAGAAGGAGTATTTTGTCAGCTGTTTTGATAGTGGCAATGGTTTTTTGAACGACGAGTTCGTCCATTTCTGATTCGCGGCTTGTAGGATCACGGTCAAGCTTGTAGCCGCCTGTGTCAACCAGATGAACCGGCTTTCCCATGATAAAGGCCATGGCCTCAACTGGGTCGCGGGTAACACCAGGAGTCGGATCGACAATTGCAAGACGACGGTGCATGAAACGGTTGAAGAGAGTTGATTTTCCTACATTCGGGCGGCCTGCGATAACCACGGTCGGGAGATTTACATAATATTTTGAAATGTCGTAGCCTGCTTCTTTGACTTCGTTTTTATATTCGGCTTCTTCCTGAGAATCTTCGCGAGTGGCTGATTCGCTCTGGTTCTTTGAACCGGCTTTATTTTCATCAGCCAAAGAAATTGAGTCTTCTTCGATTTGAATTTTGCCGGGGTCAGCTTTTTTTGGTTTAGGTTTTGAGAAATCTGGTTTTCGTTTTGCTTTTGCCATTCTTCTATTATAAACTATTTAGTCTTTTTGAGGAAATGGCTTTGAGCTCATCTATGCTTATTTTTGACAAAAGTTCTTTGACACTGGTGATTAATTTAGGGCTCATACTCAAAGTTCTGACACCCATTCCCGCCAGAACCATGACGCTTTCCGGGCGGCTGGCCATTTCACCGCATACTGAGACTGGAATTCCCTCTGCTTCGGCGGCTTTTATCGTTTTGTGAAGCAAACGCAAGACCGCAAGATGAAATTCATCGTACATTGGAGCTACAAGCGCATTTTCCCGGTCAACGCCCAAAGTGTATTGAGTGAGGTCGTTTGTTCCGATTGAGAAAAAATCGCTCACTTTTGCGAGACAATCTGAAATCATAGCGGCTGCTGCCGTTTCGACCATGATGCCTACAGGAACATCGGGATTGAAAGGTATATTTTCGGATTTTAGTTCATCCTTTACTTTTTCAATGATTGCCTGGACTTCATGAACCTGCTCAACACTTGTAACGAGAGGAATCATGATTTTGAGATTACCGAAAACACTGGCACGGTAGAGAGCTCGCAGCTGAATCTTGAAGATTTGCGGATTGGCGAGTGTGAGCCGAATCGCACGCAAGCCCATGAGGGGATTTTTTTCTTCGCTGTTAGAGTGCTGTGTTTCGAGGGAAGAAATTATTTTGTCGCCGCCAGCATCAAGCGTACGGATGGTGACGGGCTTATTGTGCATGGTTTCCAGAACCCGCCTGTAGGCGTTGAACTGATTTTCTTCGCTGAATGCCGCTACTTTTGAATGCACGGAACCTAATGCGCTTTTTGCATTTGCCTCGCTCATGAAGAGAAATTCTGTTCGGAACAAACCGATTCCATCGGCTCCTTCTTCCATTGCGACCCGTGCTTCGTCAACTGTACCGATATTCGCCATGAGCTGGAACCGCTCGCCGTCTATAGTTTTTGCAGTTTTATCACGGAAAATTTTGAGTTTTTCGCTGTGGGCTTTTGCTTTTGCGATTTTTTTCTGATAGTCGGAAAGAGTGGTTTCATCGGGAGAATCAATAACTTCTCCTGAAATTCCGTCTATGATGACGAGGGCATCATTTTTTATTTCGTCAAGAATGTTTTCGATGTCGAAAACAGCCGGAATTCCGTAGTTGCGGGCCAGAATACCTACATGTGAGGAAACACCGCCATCGGTGAGGGCGATTCCGGCAATGCGCCTCTTGGACAGAATGACAGTGTCGCTTGGAGCCAGCGATTTTGCGACGATAACCGCGTCATCAGGAACCTGTTCAATATCAAAGGGATGAAAATCAAGCAGGTCATCGAGAACGCGACCGAAAATGTCACAAATGTCTTCGGATCGTTCTGCAAGGTAAGCGTTTCCGCTGGAACGAAGACGGTCTGCGTAGTCTTCAGTTTTTTGATTTAAGATATATTCTATGGAATAATTTGATGATTCAAAAGATTTTCTCACATCCCCAAGAAATTCAGGGTCGTTGAGCATGAGGAAATAAGTTTCAAAAATTTCTGACTGGACTTTGTCGCCCTTGACGGCATCAAGCTGAGAGGCAATCTGCCCTGTGACTTTTGCAAGCGAACGCTCAAATCGTTCAAGTTGCTTCGGCTTTTCTTCAGCCTTAATCTTTTTTGAGGAAATAACTCGTTTTTCTGACTCTGGAACGACAAAAGCCTTGCCGATTCCGATACCATTTGAAGCTGAAAGCCCTAGCAGAACATTCATAGCATGATTGTATTCTTATTTTTTTCTTTTGTCAAATGCCGACCATTTTTTGAACTTTTCAGAAGAGGAAAAGTCCAAAATCTCCATAAAAAAAGAGTGCGAATCCAGGAAAACAGTGGTAAAATAGAAGAATGGCAAAGAAAAACGAAGGAAAAAAGACGAAAAAATCAGAAAATAAAATGGTCGGGCAGGAAAAGGCTCAGGCTCAAAAGACAGAATGGTTTGAAAAAGAAGATTTCTGGAACAATTATGCCCCCATCATGTTTGACGCGGCCCGCTGGGCAGAAGCTCCCGCAGTGGCAGAAAGCGTCTGTAAAATCGCCGGGCTTGGAAAGGGAGCGAAAATTCTGGACGCAGGCTGCGGGCCGGGGCGTATTGCCGTGGAACTTGCCACCCGGGGCCTTGAAGTCACGGGTGTTGATTTGATACAGAGCGAGCTTGACGCGGCTGCAGAATCTGCCAGCGCAGAGGGCGTTGACCTGGAGCTTATTAAAGCAGACTTGCGTACATTCAAAAGCGAAACAAAATTTGACTGTGCCATAAATCTGTACACATCTTTCGGCTATTGCGACACCATTGAAGAGGATGTGCAGATTTTAAAGTCGATTTTCAATTCCGTGCGCGATGGCGGATTTTTCATTCTGGAGAACATAAGCCGAGAGATTGCCATAAAAGACTTTACCGAGGGCGAATGGTTTGAGCGGGCAGGAAAGACTGTCCTCACCGATTTTTCCGTGGTGGGAGCATGGGAAGGCCTGCGTTCAAGATGGATTTTAATCGACAATGAGACCGGCGAGCGTATTGAGCACGAATTCATCCAGCGGCTCTACAGTGCCATTGAGTTGAAGCGAATCATGATTGGAATCGGCTTTAAGTCCGTGGAAATCTACGGCGACTTTGACTTTTCTCCCTACAATCAGAACGCAAGAACCATGGTCATTGTGGCAAGAAAGTAGTGGCGACGCCCTTGCGGACGGAAAAATCCTTATTTCTAAACAAAAATGCCCGACAAGGCGAGTATTTTCGCACTGTCGGGCGTTTTTTTTGCTTTTTTTACACCGCCGTAGTTGCCGGCACTGCATTCTTTGCGTCAATGGGGTCATCGTCCAGGAACTGGGCTCCGCCGCTTGCGTACTGGATGATTGGCTCAACTTCGCCTTTTTTCGTCCAGATTTTGCCGTTGGGAAGCTCGTCGGGGTTCTTTCCGATTGGAGCATTGCTCAAAAGCAGTTTGAGTCGGTTGAGCTGGTTGACTTCACTTGCACCCGGATCGTAGTCGATTGCGCTGATGTTTGCTTCCGGGTAGCGACGGCGCAATTCTTTTATCATGCCTTTTCCTGTGATGTGGTTTGGAAGACATGCAAAAGGCTGGATACAGGCGACGCTTGGCGCTCCTGAGTGAATCAATTCTACCATTTCTGCCGTAAGGAACCAGCCTTCGCCAGAGATGTTTCCTGTCTGAATGAGGCCTTCAACGCTCTTCATCATATCCCAGATTGAAGTCTGTGCTTCGAAGCGGCGGCTCTTTCTGAGGCATTTTTTCATGTAGCGTCTGTATAATTCAAGTGCCCAGACGAAGAATTTTCCGTTTCTCTCTTCTGATTTCGGGAATGCAAGTTCACGATGGCGGAATGCACCGTCTGAAATCGTGTAGAAGACGAAGTCCATGAAATCCGGCATGACGCACTCCGCGCCTTCTTTTTCAATCACATTGACGATATCATTGTTTGCAGTCGGGTGGAATTTTACGAGAATTTCACCGACGACACCAACCCTTGCCTTTTTGACTGGAAGAATAGGAAGACGGTCGAAGTCACGGATGATTCCCCGGATAAGCCTTCGGTACTTGAAAATCGAATTTGACTTGAGCATTTCCTCGGCTTTTGCGTTCCACTTTTCGTAGAGACGGTTTGCGCTTCCAGGCTCAGCCTCATAAGGGCGGACTCGGTAAAGCACCCGCATGAGCAGGTCACCGATGAACATAGACATGGCGATTTTGTGAACCATGCCCGGCGTGAATGTGAAGCCAGGATTCTTTTCGAGACCAAGGGCATTCAGGGAGATTACCGGAATGTGTCCCCAGCCCGCATCATTCAAAGCCCGGCGGATAAAGCCGATGTAGTTTGTGGCACGGCAGCCGCCGCCTGTCTGAGACATGATGAGAGCCGTTTTGTTGATGTCGTATTTTCCTGATTCAAGGGCGGCAATCATCTGACCTGTGGTAAGAATTGACGGATAACATGCGTCATTGTTTACATATTTAAGGCCTGTATCAACGGCTTTTGGATCAACTGCATCGAGAACGACGAAATTGTAGCCTGAATACTGGAATGCTTTCTGCAGAAGTCGGAAATGAATCGGCGACATCTGTGGAGAAAGAATCGTGTACTCGTGCTTCATTTCTTCTGTGAAGATTACCCGCTGATAAGCCGCGCTCTTTACGACAGGCTTTTTCCTGTTTCGCTGGCGAGCTCTGACGGCCGCGATGAGTGAGCGGATTCGGATTCGCACCGCACCAAGATTGCTTCCCTCGTCAATCTTGATGAGGGTGTACATGCGGCTCTTTGACTTCATGATTTCGTCAACCTGGTCTGCTGTAACGGCATCAAGACCGCAGCCGAATGAAGTGAGCTGTACAATCTCAAGGTTTGGCATACCCGCGACGAAATTTGCCGCACGGTAGAGCCTGTTATGATAAGTCCACTGGTCAATGATTCGAAGAGGGCGCTCGATTGAGCCAAGATGAGCCACAGAGTCTTCTGTGAAGACAGCAAGTCCCAGTCCGTGAATCATCTCAGGGATTCCGTGGTTGATTTCAGGGTCAAGGTGATAAGGACGGCCAGCCAGAACGATTCCGTTTCCGCCGGTTACGACCAGCTGTTCCAGAGCCTCTTCTGCGGCCCTCTGAGTGTCAATCTTAAACTGCTCCTGCTCCTTCCAGCCTTCATCAACAGCCGCAAAAACCTGCTCCTTGGTGAGGGAAGGGAAGTGCTTGTGAAGTTCCTCATACATTCGCTCACGCAGACGGGGCAAATCGTAAATCGGCAGGAAGGGATTCATAAAGATTAAGTCCTCTGCCTCGTTGATGGTATCCAGATTGTGCTTTAAGACTTCAGGATATGATGTTACGACAGGACAGTTATAGTGGTTGCCCGCTCCCTTGTCTTCCAGTTTTTCATAAGGAATACAGGGATAGAAAATGAATTTGCAGCCCATTTTGAGCAGTGATTCCATGTGACCGTGCGAGATTTTTGCCGGATAACAGACTGATTCCGATGGAATAGAGTCGATTCCCCTCTCGTAAATCATGCGGCTTGAGCGAGGTGATGTTTTAACCTGGAAGCCAAGCTTTGTGAAGACCGTGAACCAGAGGGGGTAATTCTCGTACATGTTGAGGACGCGGGGAATTCCCACAGAACCCATTGGAGCCTCTTCCGGGCGAAGCGGCACATAATGATTGAAAAGCCTCTTGTACTTCCAGTCGAAGAGGTTGGGCAATTCGTAGCCTGTGTCTTCAACGCCGGTGTTGTTTTTGTTTGAGCCGTCGACGGTTTTTGAATTCTCGTCTTTGAGCTGATGCCGCTCCAGTCCCTTTTCACAGCGGTTTCCTGTGATGAACTGGCGTTTCTGTCCGCCAGTGGTGAATGTGTTAATGGTAAGAAGACAGTTGTTCTGACAGCCGCCGCACCGGGTGAGCTCCAAATCGACCTTGAACTGCTCCAGCTGCTCCAGAGTCGCGATGTTTGAGACGATTTTCGGCGGAATCCAGCCTTCTTCCTGACCCGGTTTCGGAGCGGTTAAATCGCACCACTGGTCATAGGCGATGAGGGCAGAGCCGTAAGCACCCATAAGTCCTGCAACATCAGGGCGGAATACATTGACTCCCGCGATTTTTTCAAATGCACGCAAGACCGCGTCGTTATAGAAAGTGCCGCCCTGAACTACGACTTTAGTTCCGATTTCTGAGGCACGGCGGAGTTTGATTACCTTGAAAAGGGCGTTTTTGATTACTGAATAAGAAAGACCTGCCGAAATGTCGTCAATTGTAGCGCCTTCTTTCTGAGCCTGCTTTACGCGGCTGTTCATAAAGACGGTACAGCGGCTTCCCAAATCGACCGGTTTTTTTGCAAGAAGGGCGCGTTTTGAGAATTCCCGGATGTCAAGGTTCATTGAATTCGCGAAGTTTGCGAGGAATGAGCCACAGCCGGCAGAGCAAGCCTCGTTTAGCTGAATTGAAGTGATTGCGCCGTCCTTCATGCGAAGACATTTCATGTCCTGACCGCCGATGTCCAAAAGGAATTCAACGCCCGGAACAAAGAATTCAGCGGCACGGTAGTGAGTGATTGTTTCGACTTCACCGGCATCAACGCCAAGAGCCGCCTGAAAAAGAGCCTCTCCGTAGCCGGTTGAGACGGCGCGGGCAATGTAGCAGTCTTGGGGAAGGATTTTGTACAAGTCTTTGAGAACCCGCACTGCCAAGTCTACAGGATTTCCGGCGTTTACATCGTAGAAATCCC
>JAFUHS010000009.1 GCA_017468745.1 Treponema sp.
ATGCCAAAAACAATCCTCTACACATTGAACCCGAAAGACTACTACTCAATCGGAACAATCATGGGCTGTTTCCAGGGTGGCGGCATCAAGGGCAAAATCCAGCTCGGCTCAGGATGGTGGTTCTGCGATCACCGCGACGGCATGGAGCAGCAGATTAAAGTTCTTGGCAACCTGGGCATGATTCCGGCATTCGTTGGTATGCTCACAGACTCACGCTCATTCCTGAGCTACTCACGCCACGAATACTTCCGCCGCATTCTCTGCAATGTAATCGGCGGTTGGGTCGAGAACGGCGAATACCCGGATGACATGGAAATGCTGATTAAAATCGTCAAAGACATCTCATTCGGTAACGCACTGGCTTACTTCGGAAAATAAGTAAAGTAAACTAAAATCAAAAATCCCGCTTGATTTTTCATCAGGCGGGATTTTTTTATGCAAGTATTTCGATAAAAACAGTCCGACATCGAATCTGGATTCACAAAAATGAATCTTGCAGGCTGTATAACTATAAGAATCCTATTCTTTTACGACAGTAATTTTTCCGGCTTCGAGTGTTTTTGTCTCGCCGCCAAGTTTGTCAATCATTACCCAGTCACCGACTTTAACATCAGAAAATGTTTGCTTTTCTGTTGCTGATTTTTTTTCAGCGCGGGAAGCTTGTGCAGAAATCACTTTTATCCGCGTGAGTGGATTAATGTGAATCTGACTTTCATTTCCATCTGCATCTTTTACGCTCATTGTTTCCTTGTCTGGTGAAACTGCGCTTACAGTTCCTAATAAGTCAGTTTTTTTTGTCAAATTTTTCCCTTTTTTGGCGAAATCCATTCGGTTCATTCCGCCCGGAAATCTTTTCATACCTCTCTGTGAGGATATTTTTCTGTTTTGGGCAGGTCTATCACTTTTTGTCTGCGGAAGATTTGCCCGTGAAAAACAATTACGACATTCTGCAAATGCAGAGCCTGTACCTAACGCGAAAATCAATACTGTGACTGCGAGAGTCATGAAAAAAGTCTTTTTCATAATATTCTCCTTGCTTTTGTCCTTTTCTAGGAAATTTTATTCTTGGCGGCATGCTTTTATGCTGCCGGTACAAAATATATCTCAATAGTGAAAAGTACACATTAAGCTGGCATGAAATAAAGATGAAAGAACTTTCAGAAAAAATCGGGTCACAAAGGGGATTTCCTGTGCTATACTCGCTTTATGGTGCGAAGAAAATTCGTTTTTTTCTTATTTTTTCTCTTTTCCTCAGTGACTTTTTATCTTTTGAATGCACAAGCTCGCCCGCGCCGACATATGCCGAAATCTGAAATTTCAAATGATAAAAATTCTTTCATGAGAAAAATGCCGCCTAGAAGTGAGAATTTTTCTGTTATCGGGTTAAAAATCGACGAAAGCGATGATTTTTTTACGATTTCTCTCTATTTTAATGATGCGGTGAATGCAAATTCGATAAAAGCTGAGCATATTTTTATCAATAATTTGCCGATTTCTCCCGAAACAGAGTTTCTATTCAACAAAAATCGCCATATGAGTCGATTCACTGTTTCAAAAAAGGAAACAATGAGCGATTTTTCTATCCGAATTACAAATTTATGTTCTTTTGATGGCAAAATCATGAATCCAATCGAATTGAACAATCTTGAAACGAAAACTTTCTATAAATTTTCAAGGGAGAAGCATGAATGGCAAAAATCCTCATTGTAGAAGACGACAAAGAACTTTCTCACATCACCGAGCTTGAGCTGAAACACGAGGGATTTTCTGTCGTGACGGCGGCAGACGGTCGGGAAGGCTTTGAAAAGATTCAGAGCGAGAATCCTGATTTGGTGCTGCTGGATGTCATGCTCCCCCGATTGAGCGGGCTTGAGATTTTGCGAAAAGTGCGGAATGAACTGAAGTCCGAACTTCCTATAATTTTGGTGACGGCTAGGGGAGAGACAATCGATAAAGTTGACGGTCTGAACAGCGGTGCGGACGACTATGTTTCAAAGCCATTTAAAATCGAAGAGCTGCTTGCCCGCATGAATGCCGTGCTTCGCCGCACTCAAAAGAATAGCAGTACAAAATCTGTCTTGCTTAAAAACGGAGCCATTGAAATGGTGGCTGACGAAATGCGCGTTATGTTTGAGGATGAGGCAGTCGAGCTATCCAAAAACGAATTCCTGCTTCTAAAATATTTCCTTGAAAATGCAGGAAAAATTCTTTCCAGAGACGACATTATCAAAAAAGTCTGGGGAGAAGATTATTATATAGAAGAAAATAGCGTTGATGTCTATGTGCGTCATTTGCGCTCAAAATTTGGCGACGGAATAATCAAAACCGTACGGGGTATGGGCTACATTATGCAGGAAATTGGAAAATGAGCGCAAAGGGGGCGTTGCGGGGGAAAGCCGCAGAAGGGGTAGCGGAAATACCCGAACGGAGCGGAGAAAGCAGAGCTTGCTCGGATTTCTCCTGCGTAGAGAGAGGTATTGGAGCGAGGGGAAGGCTTTCCCCTCCTGTCGCTATTTTTTTATCTTTTAGATTCATGCTCTTGTTGGCAGCATCGATGATTTTGCTTTCGGTGATTTTTCTTTCCCTGCTCAGACTTTCGGTCACTCACAAACAGGACGCTGACATTGAGAAAAGTATTGCCCTTATTTCTGAGACAATTCGATTGAAAAGCACTGAGGATTTGGCTTTTCTGGAACTTCCATATTACATCACTTATGCGGTTTGGGAGCAGAAAACTGGAGCCGTGCTTGCCACAAATGACAGTCTGCTTCCCCATTTGGATTCAGCCGGGAAAAACCGCACCTATTTTGAAAAAGATTTTTTTACTGACAGTGATTTGAATATCCGCTACCGCACAGAGACACTTGATTTTGGAGAAGGGCAGGCCGACAATTCTCTCATCATAGAATGTGCCATCGATATTGCAAACGATTCTGCCACAAAGATGCTTTCTGCCTTGCCTCGTCTTATCCTCATTTCCCTGATTCCGATTCTGATTCTTTCATTTGCCCTTTCTTACTTGATTTCACGAAGCACGATAAAAGCTTTTAAAAAATTACAGGAAGACTACGACAGGGAAAAGGCTTTTACCAGCAATGTGAGCCACGAATTGAAAACCCCGATTTCGATTATCGATGGTCACGCAAATCTTTTAAAGCGATGGGGAAAAGACGATCCTAAGCAGCTTGCCGAATCAATAGATGCGATTTTGCACGAAACCGAAAACATGAATGCCATCGTGACGACGCTCCTGGATATGAGTCGGATTGAAAACGGAAAGCTTAAAATTGAAAAGACGAAATTCTTCGTGACGAATTTTTTTGTCAAACTCAGGGATGAATTTAAAATCACACATCCAGAATGCAGGATTGCGATTTCTGATCCGGATTTTCTTGAAATCGAAACGGACGAGCAGAAGCTTCATCAGATTTTTACGGTGATTTTGTCCAACAGCCTCAAATTTGCAGGGGCGGATTGCAACATCACTCTTTCAGCCCGCAAAATCGGAAACAAAATAGAGCTTTCCGCCAGCGATGATGGCCCAGGTTTTTCAGAGAAAGTGCTGCCTCATGTATTTGAGCGTTTTTATAAAGGAGATCAAGCTCACGACCGAAATGTAAGCGGCTCCGGACTGGGGCTTTCAATCGCAAAAATTCTTGCCCTTGCTTTGAATGGAGAGATTTGTGCAGAAAATTCAGGTAGTGGCGGAGCTTGCATAAAAATTGTACACTCTCTTTAGGTAGAGGTGTAAAATGACTTTCTTAAAATCGCTAATCTTGGCTTTCACAACATTTTCTTTTATTCCCGCCCCCCGCATTGAATGGAACGAAAAAAACATGCGTTACATAATGTGTGCTTTTCCTCTTGTAGGGCTTGTGATTGGGGCTGTGTGGGCGGCCTGGTTCGTTTTCGGGATTCAGCTGCTTTTTGTCTGGCAACGCTCAATTTCTCTTCACTTAATCGCGCTTGGCTTTACTTTGATTCCAGTTTTCATTACAGGGGGAATTCACCTTGACGGTTTTATGGACACTTGCGACGCTTTGGCAAGTCATGCCAGCCGGGAAAAAAAACTTGAGATTTTAAAAGACAGTCATTCCGGAGCTTTTGCGGTTTTGGCTTGCCTTCTTTATTTTCTTTCCTATTATATTCTTTCTTTTGAAATATGCGATTACTTTTTAGGTAAGACTTCTTCCGGGCGTTTCGCTGATTTCCTCACTCGGCTCATGAACTTCCTTCCGCTCGTGAGTATTTTTGTTCTAAGTAGACTTTTAAGTGCTTTTGCAGTGGCCACTTTTCCAATTGCGAAAGACAGCGGACTTCTTCATACATTTGCAAACGCAAGTGCAAAAAAATTCACGGCTGTATTCTGCTACATTTGTTTTTTTCTGCTTTCCGCTGCCTTGATTTATTTCTATAGATTTTTGGGAATCGCTTTGGTAGGTATCAACCTCTCTGTCTTCTGCTTTTATTTTGTTGTCGCAGTCCGTAATTTTGGCGGAATCACAGGAGACACGGCGGGCTTCTTCGTTCAAATGTGCGAGATTCTTGCCCTGCTGGTTTTCGTAATTTCAAATTGCTAAAAGAATTTCCTAAAGAAGGGCAGAGTATACAAAAAATAATTGAAAAAAATCTTCTATAATGATACTCTTTTTCTATCGAGGTAAAAAAATGGCGAAAGATTTGGATTGGGCAAATTTGCCTTTCGGTTATATGGAAACTACAAAAAGTTTCGTTTCAAATTGGAAAAATGGTGTCTGGGACGAAGGAACGCTCACAAGCGACCACACAATCACAATGTCTGAATGTGCCGGCGTTCTTCAGTACGCCCAGACTTGTTTTGAAGGCCTCAAAGCCTACACCACCGCAGACGGAAAAATCGTCACCTTCCGCCCTGATTTAAACGCTGACCGCATGAAGGATTCCTGCGAGCGTCTGGAAATGCCAGTCTTCCCGAAAGACCGCTGGATTAAAGCCGTCATCGACACAATCAAAGCAAATATCGAGTGGGTTCCGCCTTACGGAAGCGGAGCTACCCTTTACATCCGTCCATACATGTTTGGTTCAAGCGCAGTTATCGGCGTAAAACCGGCAGACGAATATCAGTTCCGCATTCTGGTAACACCGGTCGGCCCATATTTCAAGGGCGGAGTAAAACCAATCACAGTGCGCATCTCTGACCTTGACCGCGCGGCTCCCCACGGAACAGGCGACATCAAGGCCGGCCTCAACTACGCAATGAGCCTCTACAACATCGTTGACGCCCACAAAAAAGGCTTCGCAGAGAACATCTACACTGACCCGGCAAGCCACACTTACATCGAGGAAACTGGCGGAGCAAACATCCTTTTCGTCACAAAAGACGGAAAACTGGTTACCCCAAAATCAAACAGCATCTTGCCGTCAATCACCCGCCGCTCCCTCATTCAGGTTGCAAAAGAATATCTCCACATCGAAGTCGAGGAGCGACAGGTCAACAAGAGCGAGCTTAAAGACTTCGTGGAAATCGGTCTCTGCGGCACTGCTGCCGTAATCAGCCCGATCGGCTGCATCGACGACCACGGAACAAAAATCAATGTCCCAAGCGGCATGAACGAGATTGGCCCAGTCCTCAAAAAGCTCCGCGAGACTTTGACTGGAATCCAGATGGGTACAGAAAAAGCACCAGAGGGCTGGATTTACCAGATTAAATAAAAGCAATCCACAGATTCACACAGATGAGCACGGATTATAAACTTGTAATCGGTGTTCGTCTTTTAAAATCTGTGGAAAAAATTATGGAACAATTCACTTATAAAACGACAGGCACCTGCGCTCACCTAATTCACTTTGAGCGCGATGCCGAAAATCGCATTCACAACATCTCTTTTGAAGGCGGCTGTAACGGTAATCTCAAAGCAATAGCCAAACTCTGCGAAGGCATGAAGGCCGAAGAAATCAACGCGAAACTTTTGGGAAATCTCTGCGGCAACAAGCCGACTTCCTGCGCCGACCAGCTGGCTAAGGCCGTGATGACTCAAATAGCATAGAAATCGCCAGAAAGATGCAGGGCTCAATCAATCAAATCGGAACGCAAATTGACCAGTTCAAAGTTTAAGCCAAAATCCCTTGCAGAGCTGACACCCGAAGAATGGGAATCCCTCTGCGATGGATGTGGCCGCTGCTGTTACAGGAAGTACATCACAGGCTACGGAAAGCGGGAAAAAATCCACTACACCCGCGTGGCCTGTGATTTGATGGACCTAAAGACCGGAAAGTGCCGCGACTATGAGAACCGCTTCAAAATCATCAAAGACTGTCTTCAGCTCACCAAAAACAATGTCTCCCAATTCGACTGGCTCCCTGAAACTTGCGCCTACCGCCTGGTCTACGAAGGAAAGCCTCTTCCCGACTGGCACCCGCTAATCTCCGGCCGCAAAGAAAGCGTGGGTGAAGCCGGAATCTTGATTCAGAATGGAATCCACGAAAGCGAAGTGGACGAATGTGACTGGGACGAATACGAGATTTGAGATTGAAAAGCGGGGGGGCTCTCAAAAATTGCAATTCTTCAAAATTCCCTGAAATAAAATTTTTCGCGTAATATAAAATTTCCCTTTTTTTCGATTACAGAGTACAATAGATTCTCTAAAGTTGTTGTTCGGAGAAGGCTAGTTGCAAAGCGACCGTGTTTTCTGAACATCTCCAATATTTTCATCTAAATCTCAGGAGAAATCACAGATGAACAATTTCACATATTTCGCGCCTACAAAGGTTGTTTTCGGAAAAGGCACTGAATCTCAGGCCGGAAGCCTTGTCGCTTCTCAAAAGTGCAAAAAAGTTTTGCTTCATTATGGAAGCGGCTCTGTCAAAAAGACCGGGCTTCTTGACCGCGTAAAAAAATCTCTGGATGAGGCTCAAATTTCTTATGTAGAATTAGGCGGAGTCGTTCCAAATCCCCGGCTTTCTCTTGTCCGCGAGGGAATCGCACTCTGCAAAAAAGAGGGTGTGGATTTTATTCTTGCCGTGGGCGGCGGCTCAGTTATTGACAGCGCAAAGGCTATCGGTTACGGCGTGACTAATAATTTTGATGTATGGGATATTTTTGAGAAAAAGAATTCGCCCAAAAACTGCCTGCCGATTGGTGTCATTCTCACGATTGCGGCCAGCGGAAGCGAAATGAGCAACAGCGCGGTCATCACAAATGAAGACGGTTGGAAAAAGCGGGGCAGCAATTCTGATTTCTGCCGGCCCAAATTCGCGATTATGAATCCTGAGCTTACAATGACCCTTCCAGAATACCAGACCATGTGCGGCTCAACCGACATCCTCATGCACACTATGGAGCGGTATTTTACCAGCAATGGAAACATGCAGATTACGGACTCAATCGCCGAAGGCCTCATGCGGACTGTGATTGAAAACACGCGGATTTTGCTCAAAAATTCCAAGGACTACGACGCCCGGGCAGAAATCATGTGGGCGGGAAGTCTCAGCCACAACGATTTGACCGGCTTGGGTAACGGCGGAAACGATTTTGCAAGTCATCGCCTTGAACATGAACTTGGCGGAATGTTTGATGTGGCTCACGGAGCGGGGCTGGCTGCAATCTGGGGAACATGGGCTCGCTATGTTTACAATGATTGCCTTGCCCGATTCAAGAAATTCGCCGTCTGTGTCTGGAATGTGAAAAATTCCGGCTCTGATGAAGAAATCGCCCTCAAAGGAATCGAGGCAATGGAAAATTTCTACCGGGAAATCAAAATGCCGACGAATCTTCGGGAACTGGGTATCAATCCCACCGACGAGCAAATCACTGAGCTTGCAAAAAAATGTGCGGTTGCAACAGGCGGCAAAGTCGGCAGCGCAAAAGTCCTTTATGAAGAGGACATGCGGAAAATCTTTGAGGCAGCACGATAAAATTCTGCTTTACGAAGAATTAAAATAATTTTACTATATTGTATCAAAATCTTAGATTCTCACAGAGGATTATTTATGAAAAAATTTCTTTTACTCATTCTCGCATCTGCGCTGGCTCTCTCTGCATTGTCGGCTCAGGATTCCGGCACTTATGCCATAAAAGTCTCTGCGCCTAATGGTGCTCCGGCTCTTTCACTTGCAACTTTGGCTGTAAAAAATCCAGAAAACTACACTTTCGTTGCCGCTGACACGATTTCTGCTGAATTTGCCAACAATAACGCTGATTTCATCATCGCTCCAATTAATGCGGGTGCAAAACTCTACAAAATGGGCAAATCAACTTACAAACTTGCGGCCGTTGTCACCTGGGGGAATTTGTATTTCGCTTCTCAGAAAAAGAATTTCAAGCTCAAGGACATCAAAAAAACTGAGCTGACTCTTTTCGGCGAAAACACAATCAATTCATCTATCGCCCTCGCTGCTCTGGAAAAAAACAAAATCAAGGCAAAATCAGTGAGCTACCTCGCAGGAGCGGCAAACACACAGGCTCTTCTTCTTTCTGACGCAGACTCAATCGTCCTTACCGCAGAACCAGCCCTTAGTGCAGCCCGCATGAAAAACCCGAAAATCATTTCTTACGCACTTAATGATTTGTACAAGAAAGCGACTGGTTTTGACGGATTCGCTCAGGCCGGCCTCTTCGTCCGTTCTGAGACTGTCGAAAAAAATCCGCAGGCTGTTGCAGATTTCCTCGTTCAGGCAGAAGAATCTTGCAAAAAATGCAGCTCAACTCTTTCAGAAGTCGTTTCCGCTGCCGTTGAATTAAAGATTCTTCCTAACGCAAAAATCGCTGAGAGCGCAATCCCGAACTGTGCAATCCGTTTCGTAAAGGCAAAAGAAGCAAAAGCTCAGGTTGAGACAGCGGCAAACATCGACATCAAGCAGTACGGCGGCACTCTCCCGGCCGATGACTTCTACTTTGGAAAATAAGATTGCCGAATAAAACAAAGAACACGATATTTTTCTGTTTCGGCATCATTCTCATCGGAGTTTTGATTCAAATTCTCGGAAAGGCAAAAGGTAATCCCCTTGTTTTTCCGGGAATTTTCGAAATTCTCAAATCCTTTCTTCACCTTCTTCAAGATTTCCACACTTACAGGCTCATTTTTACGACTCTTCTGCATTTATGCGTCGCCCTGCTCATCTCAACCGTAATCGGAATTGCAATCGGCATGGCAGAAGGATTAAGCAATTTTGTCCGTCAGCTTTTAAAACCCCTTATGATTATGCTTCGCTCCATTCCTATGATTGTGCTCGTAGTGATTATAATGGTTTTGACAAAATACCCGAAAGTTCCCTACATAGCCGCAAGCCTCGCCCTTATTCCGCTTATCAGCGAAGCGACTTGCGAAGGCTGCCGGAGAATCGACAAGGAGCTGATTGATGTTTACCGGCTGAACAGCAATTTTTCCCTGCGGATTTTATTTTCGGTCTATTTACCGCTTATGACAGGATATTTAAAACAGGCTTTCATCAATGCCGTCGGCGTAGGAATAAAAATCATCGTAACGACAGAATATCTTGTCCAGAGCAAAAATTCTTTGGGAAAAGCGGTTTATTCCAGCGCATATTTTAACGAGTATCAGGAAATTTACGCTTATGCCCTGATTATGATTATCCTCGTTCTTTTGGTAAGTGGACTTCCTCTTCTTTTTATCAAAAAAACAAAATCCTAGAATTACTATAGAATTTATGTAAAAAAACTAACATCTTGTTATCTAACAGGAATTTCTAGATTTATCTCTGACATTTTTCTGTAGAATTTACTACACTAATTGTTAGAGGTAAATCATGAATATTTTTCGCACAAGTTTTATTTCACTCACGGCTTCCCTCGCACTTATTGCAACGGGCTGCCAGTCAACAAGCAATTCTGCAAAATCCGACACACTCCGCATGAACATGAATGACTACACCAGCGGCACAGTATCTTACAATGGAAAAGAAATCGCCTATCGCGCCTACGAAGGAATCATCTATGTATCAAATCCCGTAGACACCGATTATCAGACGATGAACATTTATATTCCAGAAGAATACTTTAAAGGCGGCTCAGTAAACGGCTACACGGCAGAAACAGCCCCGATTTTTTTCCCCAACACGGTCGGCGGCTACATGCCTGGAAAAGCCGGAACTCTTAAAGCCTCTTTCGGCGGCGGAACCAGCGCATCTGTCGTAGCTTTGGCAAATGGACTTGTGGTAGCAAGCCCTGGAGCACGCGGTCGAACAAATCAGGATTCAAACGGCAAATTCACGGGAAAAGCCCCGGCCTGTATCGTGGACTTAAAGGCTGCCGTTCGTTATCTTCGCCATAACAAAGACCTGCTTCCCGGCGACACGGAAAAAATCATCTCAAACGGAACGAGTGCAGGTGGCGCGCTTTCGGCCTTGCTTGCTGCCAGCGGAAACAGCAAAGACTACGAGCCATACTTAAAAGCAATCGGCGCGGCCAATGAGCGGGACGATATTTTCGCAGCCAGCGTTTATTGCCCAATTACAAATCTTGACAATGCAAATGAGGCTTACGAGTGGCAGTTTGAGGGCGTAAACGATTATCAAAAAATGGATATCTCCATGTTGGATTATCATGTAGAGCGAAAACTAATTAAAGGTAGTTTGTCTGATGAAGAAATAGCACTCTCGCACGAGCTTGCAAGCCGATTTCCGTCATATTTAAAGACGCAAGGTCTTACGGCAGAGGAGCTTTCTTCTCTGATTACGGGATATTTGGAAAAATCCCTCAACGACAAAATCGCTTCCCTCGAAAAAGAAGGCACGGCTGAATCCGCGAAGAAAAAGGCAGAAATTCTCGCCCGGCCATACATCAAAAATGGCTCAGACGGAAAATTATCGATTGACCGAGATTCTTTCTTTGCTTACATCGGTCGCCAGAAACTTCCCGGAGCCTTTGACAGCCTGAACTCAGATACCGGCGAAAATTCCCTTTTCGGTGACGAAAACACAGACTTCAAGCACTTCACAGATTATGCCCTTAAAAACAGCAAAAATGACGCGTCGATGGCAGACTCAAAAATCGTAAAAATGATGAATGCTATGAATTACTTAAAGCCCGACGAAAAATCTGATGTGGCAAAATTCTGGAGAATCCGACACGGAACTAGCGACAAAGACACGGCTTTTGCAATCCCGCTTCTCCTTGCCCGCAGCGTTGAAAAAAATGCCGGTGCAAGCGTAGATTTTTACATGCCCTGGGATGTTCCTCACTCAGGTGACTACGATTTGGACGAACTGTTTGACTGGATAAATTCAATCGCCCGCTAATCTAGTGTTCAAAAATCTCGCGTAAAATGTCTTTCAGCGGAAGATGATTTGACTTTAATGCAAAGAAGAATCTCTTCCGCTCTTCAAATTCCTCGTTGCGTTTTCTAACAGATTCCTTCAGATTTTCGTAACGGATTTCAAGTTTATTTTCCTTTGCATACTCACGGATTTTTGTTGAAATCTGGAAAGTATAGCACAAATCAATTGTAAAAACACCGTAAAAAAATCCTACAACAAAACTGAATGAAAGATGATTCGTAAACCAATAGAGCCATTCCAAAATGCGG
>JAFUHS010000010.1 GCA_017468745.1 Treponema sp.
GCTTGTGCCTTAAAAAAAATAGCTGACTTTTGTCAGCTTAGTTCCCCAAGGAGGATTCGAACCCCCACAATCAGAACCAGAATCTGAGGTGCTACCATTACACAATCGGGGAATGCAATGTGAGAATAACTATATAGAAATCAGGAATTTGTGTCAAGAGAAAACTAAGTAAAATTAGAGATTTTATCAAAAAAATTCTTCTGTTTATAAGAAAGCTGTTTTCTTATTAAGTTTTTACTTATTTTTTTAAACTTTCGGTATAATCAAGCTGCATTAAAAATTTCACGAAAACGGAGGAACAAAAAAGTGAAAGAATGTATTCATTTGTTTGTGCTGGCCCTACTTTCTGCCAGTACAATTCTTTCCATGTCGGCCTGCTTCGCGGATACAAAAGCATAGAATCAATACATTTATACGCGGAACTAAGCGTAAATGTGCTGAAAAAATACCTCATTCTTGCAAACGGCATACCAAGCGCAGATACAATCCTGCGTGTACTGGCAAAAATCGACACAAAGCAGCTGGGAAAAATATTCATTGAATATGCAAAACTTGTTTTCGGAAACAGAATCAAAGAAGGAGACGTGCTTGCTTTTGACGGAAAGACGGAATGCGGCTCCGAATACAGGGCGCTGACGGAAAACGGAAATCACGGCATAAATGCCGTTGGCAATCCCGGAACTCCTTGAGCTTCTTGACTTGAAAGGAGTCATAGTGACGGTAGATGCGCTGGGCTGCCAGAAAAGAATCGCTGGAAAAATCACGGAGAAAAAATCAGACTATCGGTCTTAGGCAAAAACTGATTTCCGTGGGCAAACGCATAGCAAGGGAGAGGATTGTGGTAAATAACAGTGAGCCTAGTAATTTTTTTCCAGTTTCTCTATTTCGTCTATTCGCGCTTCAATAACTGCGACTTTATAGGCATAAGCCATTTCTTCGTCAGGGACAGTTCCATTGTTTTTTTTACGCATAAAGGCAAGAACTTCGTATGGAACAAGGATTCCGTACTGGCTTACAATATTTTCATCAGTGGCATCCCATTTTCCGAGCAGAGAAATTGCCTTCAGCAACTTTTCATTTGCAGAAACCTTATATTCGGATTTTCTCAACTTTTGAATCATATACACAACAAATACAACAGAAAGAAGTGCATCAAAACCATTTGAAACAAGAATAGCCCAGGCAGATGCCTCAATCCCAAATCCATAAAAACGCGTTAAAATCACAAAGCAGGGAATCCTCACCAAAAATAACTGCATTACGTTCACAAAAACGGCATATTTTATTTTTTTTGCTGCGTACAAGAATCCAAAAGCAGCACAGTCAATTGCATCAAAAAGAAAGGCACACCGTTCAATCCGATAGATTTTCGTCATAAGTGCCGCAATTTCTTCGTTTCCCTTTGCAAAAAAATCAATCAGCACATGGCTAGTCAGTGCAACGCATACGAATGCAAAGAGCGCAAAGAGGCATGTCGCGAAGCATGTGTAAAACCATAAAGTGACTGAGCGTCTGATATTGCTGTTCCCGAGATTCGACGCAACGACAGTTGATTCCGCTTCTTTAAAAGCGTCCAAGGGACTTGTTGCAAGTCCGCACAACTGCTGCGCGTATGAAAAAGAAGTAATTCCAACGGTTCCGAAAGCAGAATAAAAAAAGATGCAGAGCAATTTTCCAAAATACAGTGCGAAATTTTCAAGAAAAATAGGAACTGACAGTTTTGAAAGGGAAAAAATAAAATCTTTCCTTACATGCAGAAACCGCCATTCTATGCGAAAGGGATTTTCCTTGCTAAAGAAACGAAATAAGGCGTAAAAAGAAAAGAAACTGTGTGCAATTATGCTTGAAATGGCCAGTAGATTCATCGCACTTTTAAGACTGATAATCGAATGATTCACCAAGAAAATGTTGAAAAAATTGAGGGCAGTTTTTAACAGCAAAATGAATAGATTGCCAGCCGTTACGATTTTTGTTCGCCCGCGAGCCTTTTCTGTGGCAAAGAAAATCGTGTTTATAAAGTAAAAAATCAAACTAATCGAATAAAGGGATAAAAAATCTGCCGCCTGAGAAATAAAATTTCTGGGAAAATGGAATAGACGCAAAATTGTCTCCGAATAAGGAATCACTATCGCAACAATCCCAATGGCAATAAATAAAAGCAGAAAAAATGAACTGGAAATTTGACCTTTCATTTTTTCTCTGTTGTCCTCACCGAATGAGTAAGAAATCATAATTCCCGCCGCAATGGATAAAGAAGTGCCGATTACCGCAAGATTATTGTACAGCTCACTGACAAAAGTCACCGTTGTCACGACATTGATGTTCATGTTTGCCGCAGCATACATGTCAAAAAAAGAAAAAAACAGGGAAATACAATTGTACAAGACAAGTGGCAATGCGACAGAAAGAATGACGCAAAGCTGATTGCCTTTAAGGAGAAATTCTCTTTGGTTTTCTTCATTTCTGCGAACAAAACTGAACATCTGAAAGCCGTTTTAAATACGTGTCAATATGTATGTAGTCGATAAAATCATTTGTGCAAGACGACATAACTGTATTTTTGGGAAGGGTGTCCTTTGCATAGACGAAAATATTATTTCTGTACCAAAAGGGAATTGAGTCCATCTTGCTGATGAGTGAACGCACTATGTCATAGCATGAATAGCCGTTTTGTGCGAAAAGGTTCCGCCAATACGAAAAAGGCTGCTCATTCAAATGTCCTGCCCCGCCCTGATACGGAATTGCAGCGGAAAATAAAATGAGGTCTGAAATCTTGCACAAATTTGTAATGAACCGTTCAGCACAGTTTACATGCAAATGCTCTGCGACTTCAAGAGAGATTGCCAGGTCATATTTTTGAGGAAGACAAAAATTTTCTTCTAAATTGCAGCACTGAAAAAGCTCAGGACACAAGAGCCACTCTTTTTTAATATAATCACCTTCAAGCAAAATACCCTTAAAAGATTTTGAATCAATTTTTGACCGAAAAACATCTAGCCATACACCGATTCCACCACCAACATCGCAGACAGAGCATATATTAAAATTTTTGAGTAGAAAATCCGAAACAATAACGGCTGTTTCTCTCGTAAGACAGTCTCTGTTTCTGTGAAAATCTTCATTATAGACTGTGGTATCCATGCTTGCATTATATGGAAAAAGTCTAAAAATTGCAATTTTTAGAGATAAGGGAATCAGGGCCTCCGCATTTTAAATACCTTTGATTGTATTTTTCGGCCTGCTTTGCGGATACAAAAGCATAGAATCAATACATTTATACGCGGAACTAAGCGTAAATGTATTGAAAAAATACCTCATTCTTGCAAACGGCATACCAAGCGCAGATACAATCCTGCGTGTACTGGCAAAAATCGACACGGCATGGTCAGATGCCGGCAAAGCCTGCGAGGCAATGCGCTCTCATTGGGGTGTAGAAATATATAATGCGGAGGTCCTGCCCCTCAACTGCTTTATTCTTGCAAATTCTTACTTTCTCCCTTACAATAAAATAATATGATTCATTTAGAAGGCACCGTTTTAAGCGGAAGCAACAATGTTTTTGAAATCGAATGTGACGATACTGACGATGACGGCAATCACATATTAAGGTCCTGCTCATTCAAGAGCAAAAGGCTCAAAGTCGAGACAAAATATTACAATCCCCTCGCTCCCGGCGACAGGGTTCAAATCGAAATCGAAGATTCAGAAGACGAAAAAGGTCAGATTCTTTCCCTCGTCCCCCGCAAAAATGCTTTTATCCGCTGGAACATCAAGGGACGTGCCCCACAGCTTCTTGCGGCAAACCTTGACTACATCATACTGGTCACAACTCCAGGCGAGCCTGACTTCCGCCCCCGCTTCATCGACAGGGAGCTTGTTCAGGCAGAATATCAGAACCTCACGCCGATTATCGTCGTAAACAAATACGATTTACCCGAAGCCCAGGATCCTGATTTTCAGAACCGTCTTTCAATCTGGGAAGAAATCGGCTACAAAGTCCTTCGCATCTCGGCAAAAACAGGAGAGGGCTTACCGGAACTGGCAGAGCTTATCACAGGCAAGTTAAGCGCCCTGGTAGGTCAGTCGGGAATCGGAAAATCATCTATGGTCAATGTACTGGATAACTCCTGTGTCCTTAAAACAGGCAGCCTCAGCAAAAAATACGGAAAAGGCTCCCACACCACCACAAAAGGCACACTCATGCACATTCACCTGAACGAGTCGATTGTCGGCGGCATTCAGAATGTCTACGCCTCAATCATCGACACGCCCGGAGTCCGCCGCTTTGTCCTTAACGACATTGCCGCAGACGAACTTGCCCTTTACTTTCCCGAAATGGAAAAACTCGTCGGAAAATGCAAATTCGGCACCAACTGCGCCCACGAGAGCGAGCCGGGCTGTAAAATCCTTGAAGCAGTGGAAGCCGGTCTTATCAGCGAAGAGAGATTTGAAAGCTTCAGGCGAATCCGCGAAGAAATCATAACGGGCAATTGGGAAGATTAGCTTCTCCAGCCCGTTTTTACCGCATCCATGCGGTGCTTTTATTAAAACTATGCACAGAAAAACACTTGAACAACTGGACTATTACCGAATCCGAGACAGCATCGCCGGATTTTGCGTGAGCGAGGAAGGAAAATCCTCTCTTTTACGGCGAGAGCCTTTCACAATGGAAAAAATTGAGGAAATCAACTCTCTCAAAAATCTTTCATCCCAGTGGCAGAGGGCAATACAATCTAAAAATCCAATCCGCCTGCAGGGATGGCCGGAGCTTGCCTCATTCTTAAAACTCCTGCAGGCTGAGGGCACGACTTTAGCTCAGGACCAGCTTTATGCCCTCATGCTCTTTGCGGATTCATCTCTTTCTCTCTATGCATCGGTCAAAAGCTCCTCTGCGGAACTTTCCCTTAAAAATCTCCTCGACATGGCAGAAAAGCTCCCCTATTCAGCCCTGGAACAGACTGTAAGCATCATTTCCCGAATTATCGACAAAAACGGCGAACTGAAAGACCTGCCCGTTCTGAGGGAAATCCGGGCAAAAATCGCAGAAATCAACGGCGAGATTAAGGCTGCCCTGAAACGCTACACCAGCGACACCACACTGAACACGGTTCTGGAAAGCAATGTTCCCGCTTTCCGGGCTGAAAGGCAGGTTCTTGCTGTCAAAGCCAGCCAGCGAAACAGGATTTCAGGAATCGTTCATGAAGTCTCAGCTTCCGGGCAGACACTTTTCATTGAGCCGGAAGAAGTGGTTCGCAAAAACAACGAGCTTTTGCAGGAAGAAGCCCGTCTTGCCCAAGAAACCCGCAAGATTTTTAAAGAAACGACCGCCCTCCTGCATCCCTTTTATGATGATTTGAAGTCCGCCCTCAAAACCATGACGCTTTTTGACGGCACTTACGCCGCCGCCCGCTGGGGAGCCGAAAATCTTTGTTCTTACGCCCAGCATTGCGAAAATCTCACTTCTATTGAGCAAAACGCTGACTCTGAAGAGGATTCAGAAGCCCAGCCACCTCTTTTACTGCAGGCAAGGCATCCTCTTTTGGGCGACAAGGCAGTTCCCATAGACATCAAGTGGCTTCCTGGAAGAAATATCCTCATTATTACAGGACCCAACACAGGCGGAAAGACCGTAACCCTCAAAACCTTTGCCCTGCTTTCCATGCTGAATCAGTCGGGCTTCCCTATTCCGGCCGCCGACGGAACCCGTCTCCCCGTTTTCAATTCCATTTTCGCAGACATCGGTGATGACCAGTCCATTGATAACTCTCTTTCCACCTTCTCCGCCCACATGAAAAACATAGCGGCGGCAGTCAAGCACGCGGACGAACATTCCCTTGTCCTTCTTGATGAATTCGGCGGCGGCACTGACCCACAGGAAGGAGGAGCAATCGCCATGGCCTGCCTTGACTCTCTTATCGCAAAAAAAGCCTTTGTCCTGGTCACGACTCATCACGGAAGCCTTAAAAATTACGGCTACACAACGCCATCCTGCATAAATGCCAGCGCGGAATTTGACGCTGATTCCCTGGCTCCCACTTACCATATCGTAATGGGCGTTCCGGGTGAGAGCCACGCTTTAGACATTGCCAGACGCTCAGGGCTCCCCACCTCAATCGTCGCAAAGGCAAAATCTTACATCACGAACCAGCAGGCGGATGTCTCCGCTTTGATTCGCGGCCTCACTCAAAAACACGCCGAGCTTGACCGCCGTGAAAAAGAATTCGCCGGCCTTGAAAAGCGGCAGGGGGAAAAAATCCTCAAACTGGAGCAAAAAGACTTAAAGCTCCGCCAGAAAGAAAACGAGCTCAAAGAGCGGGAAAGCAGGTCTGAATCCAGATTCTTACGGGAAACTCGAAAAACGCTGGAAAATCTAGTCCGGGAACTCCGTGAAGGTGAAATCACAAGGGAAAAGACCCTTAAAATGCGTAAATTCATCAATGATCTGACCGAAGATGTGGAAGAACAGGAAGTGGAGCTGGAACTTGAGAAGGAAAGGCTCGAAGAAGAAGAAAAAGCCCTTCAAAAAAGAATGGAAGAAGAGGAGATAATCCTTGAAAACGGCATGAAAATCTCAAAAGCCTCTGATTCCCGCTCCTCATCCTCAAAAAAGACGAAGAAAAAACTCAGCAATAAAGAGGCCCTAAAAAACGCAAAGGCGACTTACACCGATGAGGAAGTCTTTAATCTCGCGCCCCGGTCAAAAAACGCTCCGCCGCCTAAATTTGAATTCTGTCAGGGGGCGGAAGTCCTCGTAGGCAAAACCCGAAGCCGGGGAACCCTTCTCCATGAAGAGAAAAAAGGCCTGTGGACAGTTCAGCTCGGCTCAATCCGCATGAGCATAAAGCAAAAGGATATGGAACTTATCGCCCCGACCCGCAATGCGGCTGCCGATTACACGGTGGAGCTAAACAGGGAAGAAGGAAACGGAAGCCCTGTCTTTGAGCTGCGCCTTCTGGGCATGAGGGAGGAAGAAGCCGTTCACGCCCTGCAAAAGCAGCTTGACCTCTGCGCAATGACGAATTTCAAGTCATTCAGCGTCATCCACGGCAAAGGAAACGGTATTTTGCAGCAGGCGGTGCAGGACTATCTCTCCAACTACCCTGGCGTTAAGTCTTTCTATTACGCCCGCCCGGAAGACGGCGGTTTTGGAAAGACTTATGTGGAATTAAATTAATATTTGAAGGTGCTTCCGCCGATAAACTCTCGTACAATTGACTGACCAGGAACATAGTCAGAAGAAATCGCATTGAAGTGAGAGAGAAAGTTTATCAGGCGGCAGGCCTCGGTGTACTGGGGCTCGACGGGCTTTACCGCACGGAGTTTCGGCTCGGCATAAATCTTCAGGACAGGAAGCTCATAGTCCAGAGCCGTGTTCAAAACCGCATCCGCAGAGTTCTGGAATGGGAAGATATGCAGCCGCTCACCCCTCTGAACGCTGTCCCACATGCCGATTGTCTCCGCCGCGCTCTTTCCACGGAAATTTGCGTCACGGACGATACGGCGGATAAGACGGTTATCGCTGGTCGGAACACGGTTATGGTCGTCGAAGTTGAGCTGGGTAAGGGCCGAAAGGTAAATCTTGAATTTGAATTCAGGCTTGATAAGGGGAGTAAGCCTGTCATTAAGACCGTGGATTCCCTCGATAATGAGAATATCTTTGGAATCAAGCTTCATTTTGTTTTCGCCTGTGTAATATCGCTGGCCCAAATCAAAGTTGTAGCATGGAATCTCAACTTCTTTGCCTGCGAACAAATCGATTAAATTCTGGTTCAAAAGCTCGACATCAAGGGCTTCAAGACACTCGTAATCGTAGTTGCCGTTCTCGTCTTTCGGGTTTTTGTCACGGCCTACATAGTAAGAATCCAGGCTGATTGTTTTAGGAGTGTAGCCGAGCGCTCTGAGCTGCAGAGCCATTTTGAAGGCGGAAGTGGTTTTTCCTGAAGAAGAGGGACCTGCAATCAAAACGACCTTTACATTTCCCCTGTCATGAATCTGCTTTGCCACCTCGGCATAATTCTGCATCTGGTAAGTCTCGCAGATATCGATGAAGTCATTGATTTTTTTGCGGGAGACGATTTCGTTAAGAGATGCAGCAGATGTGACATTAACCAGCTTACCCCATTTTTTGTAGCGCTTGAAAATCCCGAAAATCTTGGGTAAATCCTCAAAGGGTGCGACAATCTCAGGTTTTTCTGCCTCGGGGAAGCGGAGCAAGAAGCCTTCATCATATTTCTGTAAATCAAAGACTTTAAGAATACCCGTTGAATCCACCAGAGAACCGAAATAAATGTCACAGAAAGCATTTGCCTCATCATTAAAGGAATTTACAAGAACATAATCAGAACAGCGGTACAAAAGCTGTTTTGCAGTCTCAGGCATATTGAGCTTTTGGAAAGACTCAACCGCCTCTTCGTAAGAGATATGCTGGGTAGTAATCGGAATGTCTTTCTCTACGATTTTCAGCATCTCTGCCTTTAGAGAGGCAATTTCTTCTTCCGTAATAGGCTTTTGCCTGTCAAGGGTGTAGTAATAACTGTAGCCAAGGCTGTGACCGATTAAAAGACGCTCTTTTGGGAAAAGTTTGTGAGCGGCGGCGGCAAGAATGAATGAAAGGGAACGGCGATAGACATAGGCTCCGTCTTTTGAAGCCATATAAACGCCCTCAATCCGGCTCGAGACACGGATAGGCCGGCACAAAGAAACAACCTTGTTGTTAACTTTAAGTGCAATCAGCTGACCGGCGTGAGCAGGAAGATGCTCCATAATATCTTTGCCACGAACCCGGGAAGAAACTTCAATTTTTTTTCCGTCTGTAAAAGTTAAAGTCATAGTACTCATAGGAAATATTATAACCCACTTTTACAATAAAGCGAGAAAAATTTATTTTTGGATAAAGTTTACTCTTCTTCCAAATCCGGAATATGCCTTTTAAGGGTTTTCATGAAGTCCTCGCCACTGACCCCTGCCTTCAGAGCCGCGAAAACGCATGAATCACCCGCCACCGTACCCAGAATCTCGTCAAGATTCAGACAGTCCAAGGCATTTGCCACAGCATCCGCGTGTCCGCCAAAAGTCTTGATAACAACCGTCGTCGCATTCCAGTCAATGCTCACATATCCGCGCAAAAAATCCTGCAAGAAAATCTGCTCGCTTTCCCCTCTGTCCTCATCACTCTGGAGCGTGTAAACATAGCCTGCGTGGCCGTCACTCACCTTTCCCACTTTCAAAAGCTTTAAATCCCGGGAAAGAGTCGCCTGAGTAACATCAAATCCTTCTTTTGTCAGTTCCTTCAGCAGCTCATCCTGACTTTCAATACGGTTATTTTTGATGAGCTTTTTTATCGCCTTTAACCGGTCTGAGCGTTCTTTCATTTTTTTATTCCTTATTTAATTCCATTTTGCTGTCACGATGTCGTCAATTTCGTTCTCTTCGGCTTTAAGATTTTCCTTTTTCCAGGCAGATTTTCTGGCATCACGAAGATTTTCCAGAACCTTGCAGTTCTTCATCGCCTCACGCATTTTTTCTCTTTTCTCTTCGGTGATGACCTGAGCCTGAGCAAGATTCATCAAAGCCTGCTCTTTTTGCTGCTCTAAAAGCATGAAATAATTCTGAGCGGCAAAAAGTTCGGAAAGACTCCTCATTGAATCAGTTTCTTTCACTGTGGAAACATGAGACTGGGCAATCATCTCCAGTGTATTCTGAACTTTCGTTTCTTCAGCAAGAGCCTTCCCCAATTCAGCCTCAGCCTGTTTTTTCTCAAATTCGCGAAAATCAAGAACTTTTTGCAAAGAAAAATTGAATTTTTTCATAGGCTAGAGTTTATCCGCCACATCAGAAATTGCCGAAATTTGAGGCGCCAGATTTGACTCAAATGCAGAGCTTGCACTCTCGTTGGCACTCTCTACATTCTCTTCCTTATGCTCATGAACCAGTTGAGCCACCGTTTTTCGATTCACGGCAGGATTCTCAACATATTCTTCTTCAGGGATTTCGATTTCTGCAAGAGCGGACATTTTTTGCAGGGTATCTTCAATTGTGCAAGGCTCATCTTCTTCCTGACACAAAAATTCTTCTATTGCCTCATGCTTATCAATGGCAAGATCAACCTCTGCATTAGCTCCTTTTTGGTAGACACCAGCACTAATCATGTCGCGGTTATCTTCGTAAATTGCAATGAGTCTGCTGATTTTTGTAGCGGCTTTAAGAGTCTCCCGGCCTGAAACACGGCGGGCAAGTCGGCTGATTGATTGCAAGACATCGATTGCAGGATAATGGCGCTGCTGGGATAGAGCACGGCTCAAAACTATATGACCGTCGAGTGTACCGCGCACTTTATCGGTAATCGGCTCGTCCATATCATCGCCGTCAACGAGAACATTATAAAAAGCAGTGATTGAGCCTTTTTCGCTTGTTCCAGCGCGTTCAAGCAATTTCGGAATTAAATCAAAGACGCTTGGAGGATAGCCTCTCTGAGCCGGAGCCTCACCTGTGGAAAGGCCGATTTCCCGCTGGGCATGGGCGAATCGGGTCATATTGTCCATCATGAGCATGACATCTTTTCCCTGGTCACGGAAATACTCGGCGATTGCCGTGGTCACATAGGCCGCCCGCAGACGGCAGATTGAAGGCGTATCACTGGTGGCAACGACTACAACAGAGCGTTTCATGCCCTCCTCGCCTAAGTCGCGCTCAATAAAGTCATTAACCTCACGGTTTCGCTCGCCGATAAGACCGATTACATTTATGTCAGCATTTGTATTTCGGGCAATCATTGAAAGAAGGGTGGATTTTCCAACGCCAGAACCTGCAAAAATTCCCAGACGCTGCCCCTTTCCGCATGTTAAAAGCGAGTCAATGCAACGCACACCCGTGACGATTCTTCGGTCAATGGGGCGGCGTTTCATGGGATCAGAAGGAGAAGCGATAACGGGATAAAATTCTGTCGTTTCAAGAGAGCCTTTTCCATCAATTGGAGCACCAGTAGCATCAATTACGCGCCCTAAAAGCTTTTTCCCGACCGGAACTTGAAGAACATGACCGCTTGCGACAACCTCACAGCCGATTTCGATTCCAGATGTGTCTCCATAAGGCATGAGTTTCACGGTTTTTCCCTCAAAACTCGTAACTTCAGCAAGAATCTCCTTGCCTGTAGAGGCGATTTTTATCGTACAGATTTCACCTATAACAGAACGAGGACCGTTACTTTCAATAACAAGTCCTTTTACTGCGGTAACATGCCCAGTATAGAGAATCGTCTCAGTCTTTTTGACTGTATTTAAGTATTTGTTGAAAAAAGACTCCATTTCCCCACCCGTCTTTTTTATTATCAGACACGAATTACACTAATTTCCACGAATTAGTTAATTGGTGTTAAGTCGCAATTCGTGTTTTATTAGCTTTCAGTAACTTGCAGCGGTTCGTTTTTCTGAATTGTCTTGACAGGCGAGATTTCAAGAATAGCCGTCTCCAGCTCAGAAAGCTGGCTCTGAATCTTGGCATCGATTGCTCCGAAATCAGTCTCGACCACACACCCGCCTTTATCCACAGTGGAATCTTCAAGAACTGTGATCCCCTGCACATTCTCAACCTGCTTAATGAAGTCCTGAATATGCTCTGTAGTAAGCTTGACATCGGCCAGATTAACCCGAACAGTCACATCACCGCGCCCCTTGACTTTTTTGAGTGCCTGCAGAATATTCGCCATGACGACAGATTTTTGATTTTCCGAAATGATTTTCACGACTTTTCGCGTCATCAAAATAACAAGTTCCACAATCTGCTGCTCGGTCTCACTCAAAATCTCCTCACGGCGAGCCATAACCCCCTCAAGGATTTTGTGAGTTCGCTCAATCAGGCGTTCAACTTCGGCTTTTCCTTCAGCAAAACCTTCTTCACGCCCCTGAGCCAAGCCCTCTGAATGACCGCTCTTTTTGAGATTCTCCTGCTCGTTTTTTGCCTCTTCAATAATCCGTGAAGCTTCTTCCTGAGCATTTTTTATGATTTCAGCCGCATTCTGCTCTGCCTCATTTTTTATGACCTGAGCCTGATTTGTCTGTCGTTTGACTTCGGCAAAGGCAGCGTCCTCGGCTTTTTTGACGATTTCATCAGCCTTGTTCTGAGCTTCCTGGAGCATGTCCTGCTTTTCCTGCTCCCACTGAGCCTTAAATGCCTCGGCTTCCCGGCGCAGGTCATCAGCGGTAGGACCTGTGTATTCAGGAACGACCTCTTCCACGACTTCTTCTACAGGAGGCGCAAATTCATGGACAAGCTGCAACTTGAATTCGCCCTCTTTCGGCTTTAACTGACCAGGTTGAAATAATGTCTGCTGAAATAAATTTCTTGCCATGATAGAGTCCCCGTTTTATGATTAAACAACAAGTTCGTCTTCGCCAGAACGCGCGATTACGATTTCACCCGCATCTTCGAGACGACGGATAGTAGAAACGATCTTCTGCTGTGCTTCTTCTACATCCTTCAAGCGGACAGGTCCCATGAATTCCATGTCCTCTTTGAGCATTGAAGCAGCTCGCTTTGACATGTTTCGGAAAATCTTGTCCTGAACTTCGGTATCCACAGATTTGAGTGCCTTTGAAAGTTCCTGCGTATCGACTTCGCGGAGAACCTTCTGAATTGCACGGTCGTCCAGCATAACGATGTCCTCGAAGACGAACATTCGCTTTTTGATTTCCTCTGCCAAATCCGGATCTTCTTCTTCCAGGGATTCGATGATAGCCTTTTCAGAAGAACGGTCAACAAGGTTGAGGATTTCAACGATAGACTCGACACCACCTGCGGCAGTGTAGTCTTCGCTGGAAAGTGTAGAAAGTTTCTTTTCAAGAACCCGCTCGACCTCACGGAGAACATCCGGTGAAGTACGATCCATAGTTGCCAGTCGCTTTGAAACCTCAGGCTGGATTTCAGGCGGCAAATTCTGCAGGATGACGGCGGCCTTTCCA
>JAFUHS010000085.1 GCA_017468745.1 Treponema sp.
CTTTAAAAACAATCTTCCTTTCCCATTCATTTCGCAGGATTTGCCTGAAATTCCTAAGGAAATTCCTGAAGGCCTGGCCGGCCAGTTCCGCCTGCGTAAGTGTATGCGTAAACGAAATGTGAATGTCACTCCTGCAAGTCACGCGGGGCTGGGGGTGGGCATGTACTCACAGGTTACTTCTCCCTTGCGCCGTTACGGGGATTTACTTGGGCATGAACAGCTCCGTGCTTACCTGAAAGGCGAAAAACTCATCGACAAGGACACTATGCTCATGCGGATGAGTGAGGGAGACGCTGCCATGCAGGCCAGTAAAAAAGCTGAGCGAAACAGCCGCACTCACTGGACTCTGGTTTATCTTTTGCAGCATCCTGACTGGCAGGGCGAGGCAATCTGCGTAGACAAGCAGCCTGGCAGAGCCTTGTATTTTATCCCCCAGTTCGGCATGGAAACCACGATTGGCGGAGAGGCTCCTGTTGACCTGAACGGAAAAGTAACGCTAAAAGCCGGTAAAATCGACTTACCCAATCTTGAAGTGACTTTTTCATTTGTATAAATGCTTAAAATATTCTACTATAAAGGCATTGCAGTTTTTTTGCCTGACAAAGTAAAATAATGGAAGATTGTTATAAGATTCTCGGTGTGCGCCATGACGCTACGGCGGCAGAAATCAAGCGTGCTTACCGCCAGAAAGCGAAACTTTTACATCCAGATGCTTCTCAAGACTCGGCGACTACGGAAGAATTCCGCACCCTCGTCAAAGCCTATGAGATTTTGTCCGACGCAAAACAACGCTCTCTTTTTGATGAGTCTTATTTTATCCGCCGCTCGCAGAGCCGTTACAATCGCTCGGTCAATTCTTTTGATTACCGGAAATGGCTTTCTGCCAGAAGTGACGAGGAGAGCCGGGCAAAGCTCATTTTCTTCGACCTCATGCACAACCGCGAGGATGATGCCGTGGCCGAGTTCAAGAGCATGAGCATGAATCATGCGGGCTTCCGCCTTGCAAAGTGGTTCACCCGCGAGGATTTTATGGACTACGGTTTTATCCTTGCCGAGGAGCTGGTTTTGCGCCAGGAATATTATGATGCTTTCATTCTGCTTGAACAGATTATCCGCATGGAGTATTCTTATGCCTACTTCCGCCTTTTCTTTCCTGAGGTTATGGAACTGGCGGCCAATGTGCTTAAAAATCATTTGGAAGGCAAAATCCCCGATGAACTGGCCTTGGACTGCTGGGAGCGGGCACTGGAACTGGGCTTCGGAAAGAGCAGCGATGCTTCTTTCCTGCGGAAAATGGCCGCCGCATACAGACGCATGGGCGACATTTCCACCGCAAAAATCTGCGAGGAAGAGGCACTGAGGTTGGTAAAATAACCTGCCGCAAGAATGCGGCAAAAAAGTACAGGGAGAAAATTCTGTTTGCCTTTAGACGAACAAAATAAAAACCGTGCTGCCGCACGGATGCGGCAAAAAAGCAAGGGCAGAATTCTGTAGAGAATTCTGCCGGAGTGAGCAAACACGGATGTTTGCGAACGAAGAAACAGTCAAGGAGATATAGATTTTTATGATTCGGTTAAAGAACGAAAAGGAAATTGATGGCATCCGTAAGTCTTGCCATGCGCTGGCGGATTTGTTCCGCGAGGTCGTGCCTCAACTTCATGCAGGCATGAGTACAAAAGAAGTCGATGATCTGGTAAAGAAGTTCATTAAAAGTGTCGGCGGAACGCCGGCCTGGTACAAAGAAGATTTCCCCGGTGCGGCTTGTGTCAGCATCAACAATGAGGTGATTCACGGAATCCCGTCGAAAAAACGCATTATTCACGACGGCGACATTGTTTCACTCGATATCGGAATCGACTTGGACGGCTACATTTCAGACTCAACCCACACTGTCATGGTTGGAAATGTAAAGCCTGAAATCCGCCGCCTTGTCAAAGCGACCCGCGAAAGTCTTGTGGCAGGAATTGCGGCTTGTGTGGCAGGAAACAGAATCCGGGACATTTCAAACGCGGTCTATGATGTTGCTCACGGCCGTTACGGTTATGGCGTAGTCTACGATTATTGCGGTCACGGTGTCGGCCTTGATGTGCATGAAGACCCCAGCATACCGAATCTTCCTCAGGGCGGTCCAAATCCCCGTATTCAGGCGGGCATGGTTCTTGCAATCGAGCCTATGATTAACATTGGCACTGGCGATGTGGATTTGGCGAGCGACGGCTGGACGGTCCTTACTTCCGACGGAAAATGGAGTTGCCACGAGGAGCACACGGTCGCAGTTTTCCCAGACCACACGGAAGTTCTTACAGCCTGCGATGATTTGGTCTGCTGATAACAAATTTTTATGTAACTAAAAGAGTCTCCGGGATTTTTATTATTAGAAATTAAAAATCACAGATTAGTTCTGATTTTTTCGGAGGCACATATAGTAAAAAAATAACTAAACGACTCTTAGCGGGAACGGCAGCTTGTGCTTTTGCATTTGCTGCTCTTTCTCTTTCATGCACCCGCGTTCAGGTTCAGGGCAGCGCGGCTACGGCATTTGCCGACACTTCAAAACCGGCGGTCACAATCCCGTCTGAATCCCTCAAAGTCATTGAGGCTTTGCAGTCTTCTTTCCGCTCAATCTCATCGGGTGTCATTCCTTCA
>JAFUHS010000086.1 GCA_017468745.1 Treponema sp.
ACTGATTTACAGGAAGCACATATTTCTGCATGGTGGCAGTGCAGTGCTCGCAGAAGTGAGAGATTTTGATTGAGTCAAGCTCTTTCTGGGCTGCTTCCAGCTCTTTTTTGTCCTCGTCTGAAAGAATGCCATTTGAGCAGAGAACATTGATTGAAAGTCCGGGTCCCGGGAAGGGATGGCGCATTACAAGCTCTGAGTCCAAGCCCAGTTTTTTACCGATGGCACGCACTTCGTCCTTGTACAAGTCTTTGAGAGGCTCGATGATGAGGCCCTTTGCGATGAGCTTTTGGATTCCGTCAACCCGGTTGTGGTGGGTCTTGATTGTGTGGGAATTTTTGGTTCCGCCTGACTCGATGATGTCCGGGTAAAGTGTTCCCTGAGCCAGCATCCAGTCGTCTTCTTTGAGTTTCTGGGCTGCTACGACCGAGTCACGCACGCTGATAAAGTTTTCGCCCACAGCCATGCGTTTTTTCTGCGGATCGGTGAGTCCTTTGATGGCGGCGAGGAAGCTTTCGCTTGCATCCTCAACGATGAAATTGTTGAAGCCGAATTTATGGTAGGCTTCGGCTACATTTTTGCTCTCGTTTTTCCGCATGAAGCCGTTGTCGATGTGAAGGCCCAAAACCCGCTCCTGTCCCAAAGCCTTGTTGAGCAAAGCAAATGCAACGGTTGAGTCAACGCCGCCGCTCAAAAAGAGAAGGACATTCTTGTCTTTTGCCTCCTTTTTGATTGAGTCAAGGATGTGGGCGAGAACCGTGTCCTCATCCCAGTTTACTTCCATGCCGCAGATGTCGGCGAAATTCTTGAAAATTTTGTTGCCTTCCGGGGTGTCCTTTACTTCGCAGTGGCACTGGAGGCTGAATCGTTTTTTGCTTAGGTTCTGAAGGGCGGCGAAAGGACAGTCCTTTGTGCTTCCGATTACTTCAAATCCCTCGCCCAAAGAAAGAACGCCGTCCTGATGACTCATCCAGACCTGTGTGGTGGGCGTGACTCCCCTGAAAAGAGGAGAGGCTTTTCCCGCATCGTTTAAATTCAATTCTGCAAAGCCGAATTCTCCGACCTCAGCCTTGCCGACCTTTCCGCCGTAAGAATAAGACAAAAGCTGATGACCGTAGCAGAGACCTAAAATCGGGATTTCAAGATTTAATATCTCCTTGTTGAATTCAGGAACATCTTTTTCATAGACAGAAGAAGGACCGCCAGAGAAGACGACTCCTTTCGCTCCCTCAAAAACGCTTAAATCAGCCGAAGGAAGGGCAATTTCTGAATAATAGCCTAAAGCACGGAATCTTTTTGCGATAAGGTGGGCATACTGGCTTCCAAAGTCAAGAACAAGGATTTTAGAACGATTCATATATTCTCCAAAAATAGTATTCACAGATTAGCACAGATTGGCAGGGATTTCTATAGATTTATGAATTAAAAGAAGGGACTGATTTGTTTGAGGATTTTTTTTGCGGCCTCAGGATTCTGATGAAGAAGGAAACGGAATCGCTCGCTTTCAATCCTGATGATTCTGGTGGAAATTACGGCTATGGCATTCAGCTGGCGGCTTTGCGCGATAATGCAGGCTGTTTCGCCGAAAAATTCCCCGCGATGGGCTAGTTTTGGAGAGTCAGGAGTGTTTTCGGCAGGCACGAATTTGACCGTTCCCTTTATAATATAATAGGCGTAATTGTCTTGAGAGCCGATATTGTAAATTACATCGCCAGGTTTGAAGGAAAGGACATTGCTTTTGTTTTTCGCAATCAAAAAATCAGGGCGGATAAAAAAAGCCCGTTTGATTCCCGCCCCAAGACTTCCCTGCTCGATATTGGGAAGAAGGTAGAGCTCACCCAAAAGAAGCTCGTCAAAAAATTGCACTACATACATGAACTGGGCGAAAACGAGGAAAAAGACGAAGAAAAAGAAGATGTCCATGAAAATGATGATTAACTGTCCCAATACGCCGTAGACGAGGTTGTAGCGGCTTACATTCAGGAAAAAGTGCATGGCTGTCCGAAAAACCCAAAATGAGCTCGTGCATAGAATCCCTGAGAAGAGGCAGAGATAAAGGGGTGGTCTTGTTCCGGAAGCACTTTTGTAAAGAACGGCGATGACGACGAAAATCAAAAAGTTGGGGAGAAACCGTATTAAATCACCAGAAAGGATTCCCTCAAAAATAAAAGAGAGTTTCGGGATTTTTTTGAGAATTTCCATCGATAAAATTGTCTGCCGGGAAATATAAGCGAAAAAAATCGCTGCAGCAATAAGGACGATAGAAATCTCTACGATAAAAGTGAGTATCTGGTTCCAGACAGCCTTCCGTTTTGTTTGAGTGTGAAAAATATTCTGCATTGAATCGAAAATTGATGCGAAAAAGCGGCGTGCCATCCAAAGGATAAAGATGACTGCGATAATTTCAAAAGATGTGACCGCTTTTATGGATTGTACCGATTGTATGACTGAATCGGAATTGAAGTATCGTTCAAGTTCTGGAATAGCCGAAAAAATCGTAGTGACGGTTTTGGGGGAAGCGTGAAGGATTCGCACCAAGACCATCACAATCATAGTAAAAAGGGGAATGACCGAAAACAAAAAACTGAAAGCACAGGAGCCGGCAAAAGACAAAAGACGGTTCTGCAGAAAGTATTTCGTGGTCAGGAAAATACTCTGGGAGAAAGTGACAAATGTGATTTTGTGCGGTGTCTTTTTGCTCATAAATAATTTGACGCAGATAAACGCAGATAGACGCAGATATAAATTTCTACAAGAAAAGTCTTTCGTGATAATACGAAAGGTTTTCGTATAACAAAAATCTCATCTGTGTTAATCTGCGTGCATCCGCGTCTGATTTATTAGAAATCTGCTAATTTTGGTGCCCGTGGATACGGAATTACATCCCTTATGTTCTGCATTCCCGTTACATAGAGCAAAAGCCGCTCGAAGCCCAGACCGAATCCTGAGTGAGGAACTGTTCCGAACTTGCGGAGGTCAAGGTACCAAGAATAATCTTCTGGTTTTAAGCCCAATTCCTTGATTCGGTTTAAGAGCTTGTCGTAGCTTTCCTCGCGCTCAGAGCCACCGATGATTTCACCAAGGCCCGGAACCAGGACATCAACTGCCTTGACGGTTTTTCCGTCGTCGTTGAGCTTCATGTAGAAGGCTTTGATTTCTTTTGGATAGTTGTAAACCATGACAGGGCATTTGTAGATTTTTTCGGTCAGGTATCGCTCGTGCTCGGTCGCCAAATCGCAGCCCCAGTAAGGCTTGAATTCGAATTCATCAGCGTGTTTTTCAAGCTCAGCCACGGCCTCTGTGTATGAGACGCGCTTGAAAGGTGTTTCTACGACATGGCGGAGAGTGTCGATGACTCCCGGCTGGATTCGTTTGTTGAAGAATTCCATGTCCTCTGAGCATTTTGTGAGCGCCCAGTTTAAGAGATATTTGATGAATTCTTCCTGAATGTCCATGTCGTCGTTAAGGTCGAAGAAGGCCATTTCCGGTTCACACATCCAGAATTCTGCCAAGTGGCGGGTTGTGTTTGAGTTTTCTGCGCGGAAAGTAGGTCCGAATGTGTAGACACGCCCCAGAGCCGTTGCCAGAGTCTCGGCTTCAAGCTGCCCTGAAACGGTAAGGGAAGCCTGCTTTCCGAAGAAGTCCTTGCTGTAGTTGACGAGTTTTGCAGCGTCTTCCTTTTTCATGCCGGCAGCGCCCTTTTCGATGGCAGTTTCGGCCAGTTTTTCAAGGCTTAAAGTTGTAATCTGGAACATTTCGCCGGCTCCCTCGCAGTCAGAGCAGGTGATTTCCGGAGTATTGATGTAGTAGAAGCCCCTCTCCTGAAAGAATGAGTGGAGGGCAAAGGCCATCTGGCTTCTCATGCGGAAAACGGCTCCGAAAGTGTTTGTGCGCGCGCGGAGATGGGCGTTTTCACGAAGGAATTCCATTGTGGCGGCTTTTTTCTGAATGGGGTAGTCAGAAGGACATTTTCCAAGGACTTCGAGAGTCTCAAGGTTGACTTCCACAGCCTGACCTGAGGCCGGTGACTCAATGAGTTTTCCCGTGGCCTTGAGGGATGCTCCTGTAGAGATATTGGAAATCGCCTCTTCGATGGAAGCGGCTGTATTTGTATTTGAAGGATTTGAGCGGTCGAAAGTGAGCTGGATATTTGCAAAGCATGAGCCGTCGTTCACCTGAATGAAGACGAGGTTTTTAGAGTCGCGAATAGTGCGAACCCATCCGCAGACGGTGACGATTCTTCCGTCTGGTTTTGAAGTAAGAAGGTCTTTGATAAGTTCTGTTTTCATAATTGTTGATTCTAGCACTTTGAAAGCATTGAAACAACACCTAGATTTATAGTAAACTGTTATATCATATTTTAAAGAGGTCACAAAATGAAAAAAATTGTTGTTTTCGCTTCTGTTTTGGGTGCGCTGCTGGCACTTACTTCTTGTAACGAGAAAAAAAACTATATTCTTGCCACTGGCGGCACATCGGGAACTTACTATCCCTTTGGCGGTGCAATCGCTAACATCTGGAACACAAAAATCGAGAACATGAATGTTACGGCTCAGGCAACGGGTGCTTCTGCTGAGAATTTGCGCCTTATTTCAAATGGGGATGCAGAGTTTGCGACCGTGCAGAATGATGTTATGGATTACGCGTATCGCGGCTCTGATATGTTTGCCGGAGTGAAATTGCCGAATCTTGCTTCAATCGGAACCTTGTATCCTGAAGTTGTTCAGATTGCGGCTTCTACGACAAGTGGTATTAAGAGTATTTCTGACCTCGTTGGAAAAAGAGTTTCGGTCGGTGATGCAGGTTCAGGCGTAGAATTCAACGCAAAGCAGATTCTTGAAGGCTACGGTCTCACATTTGATGACATTAAAAAGAACAATCTTTCGTTCAAAGAGTCTGCCGAAGGCTTGCAGAACGGCACTCTTGATGCTTGTTTCGTAACCGCCGGTGTTCCCAACTCTGCTTTGCAGGAACTTGCTTTCACAGCCGGTCTTGTGCTTATTCCTGTTGGCGGAGCTGAGGCTGATTCTATTTGCAATAAATATTCTTTCTATACAAAAACAGCTATTCCTGCCGGCACATACAAAGGAACGGATGTTGATACAGAAGCGCTTGCAATTAAAGCTACGCTTGCCGTTAACGCTTCTTTGGACGAGGCGACTGTTTACGAAATGACAAAGACTTTGTTTGAGAACCTTGAGGAACTCGGCACTGCTCACGCAAAAGGAAAGGAAGTCAGCGCAAAAACTGCCGTAACAGGTATTTCTGTTCCCTTCCATCCTGGTGCTGCAAAATATTTCAAAGAAATCGGTGTTCTTAATTAAGTGATAATAACAAGGAATGACTAATAAGGAATAGGAGAAAAACAATAGGTTATAAGTAATAAGTGCAGATGTTTGAAAAAACTTCTTGCTTTTTACTTGTAACTTATAACCTCTTCCTTCTTCCTTGCAATTTTATATTGTGAAAAAAGTTTTATTATTTGCGATACTCGCTCTTTTGGTGCTGAATCTTCCTTTTGTGCGAGTATTATCGATTTCTAATCGCAAGAATTTTTCAGAAAGAATTTTTTCACGCTCTGCCTTGGCGCGGGGCTTTGTCATCAGTTATACACATTCGGTGAACAAGGGAAGGGTACATGATTTTTATTTCCCCGCTGAATCAGGTAATCTGGAGCTTTCAATGACGGAGTTCGTCTCTTATGGGGCAGGAATTCCTGAAAGTTCTGAAACTGAGGGGGCGCGTTTCCGTGTGACAAAAAACGGCTATGTGATTGAGAATCTGCACAGAGTCCTTCCTCGTTTTTTAATGGCTGTTGGCGTGGTAGCGGAACATTCAATTATAATTGCTGATGCTTTTGAGCCTCTTGATACTGATTTCAGCAAGGAATTTTTTCTGAAAAATTTTTTCAAACCCCAGACGAGTCTTGTTTTTGAAGTAAGGCGAGTCTCTCTGATGAGCTATATTATGGCGAAGAAAATATACTGAAAATACGAATCGGTGAAAATCTGTGTTAATCTGAGGACAAAAAGGAGAAAGCGATGAGCGACGAAGTTGAGAACACGAAAGAAAATCCCCTTGTGGAGAGTTTGCTTCCGACTACAAACGAAGATGAGATGAAAAAACTCATGCAGGATTTGGACAAAGAACAGGCTTATCGTGAGCATAAATGTTGGCGGCAGAGTATTACTGTCATTGTTTCAGTTGTCTTCTGTTTGTTCCAGCTGTATGCCACATTAAGTGGTTCTATTCCGGCTCAGTTGGTTCGTGCGTCTCATTTGGCATTCGTCCAGTTCCTTGCATTCTTGCTCTTCCCTGCTACAAAATCAATGCCGAAAAATACGCTTCCCCTGTATGATGTTATCCTTGCCTTTGTTGGAGCGGGCTGTTGGTGTTATTACATTATAAATTTCCATGAAATTGTCATGCGTGCTGGTGCTTACACCGGGCTTGACATTGCTGTTGGAATTGTGGGAATCATAATTTTGTTTGAGTCTTGTCGCCGAATCGTAGGCTTGCCTATTATGATTATCGCGGGAGCTTTCATCATTTATGCTTTTATCGGGAAATATCTTCCTGGCTTCTTGAATCACCGAGGCTACAAACTCACCCGCGTTGTCAGCCATTTGTATTATACTACTGAAGGAATTATGGGCACTCCGATTGGAGCCTGCTCAACTTTCATCTTCCTTTTCATTATGTTCGGCGCTTTCCTTGAAAAAACTGGAATCGGTCAGTTCTTTATCGATACATGTAACGCTATTGCAGGAGGAGCGAGCGGAGGACCTGCAAAAGTCGCTGTCCTTTCCTCGGCTCTTCTGGGAACGGTTTCGGGAAGCTCTGTCTCAAATACGGTTGGTTCTGGTTCTTTTACAATCCCGATGATGAAAAAATTGGGCTATCGCGGAGAATTTGCTGGCGCGGTTGAGGCGGCGGCTTCCACTGGCGGTCAGCTCATGCCTCCGATTATGGGGGCTGCGGCTTTCTTGATGGCTGAGAGCGTCGGAGTTCCTTATCTTACTGTCGTTAAGGCGGCGATTATTCCGGCCCTGCTCTATTTTTCAGGAATTTTTATCACGGTTCACTTAGAGGCACACAAATTGGGCTTGAAAGGTCTTCCAAAGGAAGAGATTCCCCGTTTTCTTCCGCTTTTTCTTTCCCGTGGCTACATGATGCTTCCTCTCGTGGTGATTATTTACTTTCTTTGCTCTGGAAAGACGGCCACTTACTCAGCCCTTATGGGAATCCTCTCGATTATTATTATTGCAATTGCGGTATCTCTCCTTGATGTCGCAAAAGGAAATAAACCCCGCTTTGCTCTTAAAGACTTGGTTGAGGTTCTCTGTGCTGCTGCCCGGGGAATTATCAGTGTGGCAATTGCCTGTGGTATGGCGGGAATCATCATCGGTGTGGTTACCCTTACGGGGCTTGGCTTAAAACTTGGGGCAGGCCTCGTTGCCCTTGCTCACGGAAAACTTTTTATCACTTTGCTGCTGACAATGGTTTCTTCTATCATTTTGGGAATGGGCGCTCCAACCACTGCGAATTATCTCATTACTTCTACGATTACTGCCAGTGCGATTGTGCGTTGTGTCTACGGTGTAGGCAGCCCAAGTCCTGAGCAGCTTTTGCCGGCTCACATGTTCGCTTTCTATTTTGGAATCATCGCTGATGTTACGCCTCCTGTAGCTCTTGCAGCAATAGCTGGAGCGGCAATAGCAAAATCTCGTCCGATGCTCACGGCGGTTAATGCGACAAAACTTGCAATCGGTGCTTTCATTGTGCCTTATATGTTTATTTATAATCCTGAAATGCTTATGATTGGCTCTGATGTCCTTTCAATTCTTGGCATTACGGTCACGGCCCTGCTGGGAATGTTCGCCATTTCTGTCGGTCTTGAGGGATATGCTTTTTCTCATACTGGATTTTTGAATAATTTTGCTGTTTCTCTTTCTGTTAAGAAGGCGGCTTCTGTCATTGAACGGCTTGCCTTCCTCGTTGCGGGCTTGTGTTGTATCGATCCTTCTCCAAAGACGGATGTTTTCGGAGTGATTTTCCTCGTTCTTCTTATTGCTTTGCAGATTTTCCGTAGGAAGAGAAACAAATCTTTTGTAGAAGGCTAAAATATGTCTCAACCTAAGTTGTTCAGTATCATCGATAAGGCGATTTATGATTACAAAATGATTGAGCCGGGAGACCGTATCCTTATCGGAGCTTCTGGCGGAAAGGATTCTACTGCTTTAGTCGAATATTTTTCTAACCGCGCAAAGCGAAATGATGAGGATTTTACCTTTTCAGCCATTCATATAGAGACTGATTTTGAAGCCTGCACAATGAGTCCTCGTCTTCGTGCGCAAATGCAGGAATGGAATGTGGACACAATCAACTATTTCGTCGATGTGCAGAACCGAATCAAAGAGGGATTCAAAATGAGCTGCTACTGGTGCTCTAATCAGCGGCGGAACGAGCTTGTTCACTTTGCGCTCAAGCATGGTTACAACAAAATCGCCCTCGGACATCATCTTGATGACATTCTTGAAACGCTTTTGATGAATATGCTGGTAAAATCCGAGCTTTCCACGATGCCACCACGCCTGAATTATCAAAAATACCCTCTTACCCTTATCCGCCCCCTCTGCTATGCCGATGTGGAGACGATTAAGGAACATGCAAAAGAGGCTGGCTACATCAGTACTACCTGTACCTGCATGTATCAGAACAACTCGGGGCGTAAAGAGGCTCGCGCGCGTCTTGAAGCCCTCACTCATGGAGACAGACGCGCCAAAGAAAAAATGTTTGCGGCTTTACGGAATATCAATAAAGAATACCTGCCGTAAATCTTTCTAGATTTTTTCACTTTTATCTTGTATAATTTTATGTATGAATTCAGAATTTACTTTGCGCCTTCAAAAAATTGAGGGCGTTTTGCATACATATCTTCCTTCTCAGTCCAATGAAGACTGGCGTAATTTCTCTTTCGGGACTATTGATTCCTGCATAAGCGAAAGTCATTTCTCAAATCTTATCACGCCTTGTAAATCTCTTTTGGATTTGGGCGGAAAGAGATGGAGGCCGCTTCTTCTTGTCTTGTGTGCTGAAATGGCAGCGGAGTCAAAAAAATCGTCTCAAAACGAAATTAATCTTGCGGTCGAAAAAGCCTGTAAAATCACGCCTCTGGTTGAATTTGCTCATACGGCAAGTCTCATCCATGATGATATTGAGGATTCTGCTGATACCCGCCGCGGTCAGCCTTGTGCTTATATCACATATGGTCTTGATGTGGCCCTTAATGCCGGTACCTGGCTGATTTTTGAGGCTCTTACCTGTATAAAAAATCTTTCGCTTTCTGATAACGAAAAAAATCTCTTCTACGAGCTTTTCTTAATGGAAATCCGGCGTTTGCATTTGGGGCAGGCAATGGACATCCTTTGGCATCGAAATCCTGCTCTTATTCCTTCTGTTCAGGAATATACGGCGATGGTTCGCAACAAAACCGGCACTCTTTCCAGACTTGCGGTAAAACTTGGTCTTCTTGCAGGAGGGGCGAGCGTCAGCGAGTGCGAAAAGGCCGGTGTTTTTGCAGAGGATATCGGAACGGGTTTCCAGATTATCGATGATGTTATAAATCTCACTACGGGAAATCCAGGCAAAAAACGGGGCGATGACATTGTTGAAGGTAAAAAAAGCCTTCCCGTACTTCTCCATCTTGAAAAACACCCGGAAGACAGCGAAAGACTCACTTCTCTTTTCCAAAAGGCAAGGGCAGAGGGAATTGAATCTTCTGCTGTTGAAGAGGCTATTGCTCTTCTTTCAGGCAGCGGAGCTGTCGACATGGCGAAAGAGCAGGGGAATGAGATTATCGCAAAAAACAGTGCGGCTCTCGCTTCGGTTTTTTCAAATCCTGAGTCAAAATCGGCTCTTCTCATCAAAGAATTGTTCGAGTCATTGCAGAAAAAAAAATAGGCAGGCTTTTATGAAGGAAAATGCGTCTAGCTTAAACACTCAGGCAATCGAATTTGCCTCTAGCGGGCAGTATCTTGAAGCAATAGCCTGTCTTCAGCGTGCGATTTCTCTCGAGAAATACAATTATCTTCTGTGGTACAATCTGGGAATTACCTATCGGGATGCCGGCAATCTTTCAGCTGCAAAATCTGCCCTTCTTCGTGCCTATGAAATTGAAGACCAGGACGATGAGATTATCGAAACTCTTGCGCTTATCAGCTTTAATCAGGGCTGTAATGAAGAGGCTCTTGCTTATTGTCTTGAAGGACTCGCAAAAAATTCACAGAATGCCCATTTGTGGAATACAGTTGGGGTAATTTATTTTAATACGAATGAATTTCACCTTGCTTGCGAGGCATTTGAGAATGCTGTTACAATCAACTCTTACTACTATGATGCGCTTTTCAACCTTCGCGACACTTATGAGGAACTTGGGAACAAAGCCGGTTACGAAATGTGCGTTCAGCAAATGAAAAATATCCAGCTGGGCGAAAATGATTTTGAGGGAGAGGGCAGCGATGCGTGATTTTGCCATCGTCAAGGCCATTGATGGGCAAAGAATCGAAGTAGTCTCTCTTATTTCTGATGCCTGCGTTACATGTAATTCGATTGATTGCGCTAAACAGGGGAAAAGTTTTCATGTAATCAATAAAAAAAATCTTCCTCTTAAAGAAAATAATATTGTAAGGATTGGTTTTCCCAGGATTTTAAATGGCTTTCTCGGCCTTATTTCCCTGCTCTTTCCGATTGCAGCCGCCGCTATTGGGTTTTTCCTTGCCCCCAGCCTGTCAAAGCGATTCGGTTTTCTTCTTACAGAGGCTTCTAAGGCGGGTGTAACAGGTGTTTTTTTTGTAACAGCGGCACTAATCGTCTTTTTAATCAGCCGCACCGATCTCCATCTCACCCACCCCGAAGTCATACAGGTAATGTAAGTTTTTCCGCGTAGGGAGCGACCCCGAAGTGGGGCAAAACTTCCGAGGAGCGCTAAAGTTTCACCCACTTTTCTTTCAGGACTTTCCAGACGATTCCTTTTTCACTTTCTTCACTTTCGATTTGGACAAGTCTGAATGGGGAAATTTTTTTGATTTTCGGCGCGAATTTTTCCCAAATTTCAGAAAAATCCTCGTTTTTGATGGGGAATCCTTTGGGAAAATCCCTCTTTTCAAAAATCAGTCCGCACAATTCAATTTTTCCAAAGGATTCTTTTCCGTCAATTTCCATCTCAATTTTAAGGCAAATCTTGCTTTCTGTAGTATAAAGTCCGCATGGCTTAGCTTTCTTGATTTTTGTTTTTTCGTGCAAATCTTTATTTCTGACACAAATCGGCAGAAGAGGCAGGCAAAATGCTTTTTCTTTTACTTGTAAACTCCTGTTCAGCAAGAATGAAACATCTTTTTGTAAATCGCGTATGAGAATAATCTGGTTGGGATTCAAAAAAATCACTGTGTCTCTTCTCAATTTTCCCTTTTCCCTTTTCAATTTTTTCTTTTATATGATAGTTACTTTTTCTATTTTGTGGTAGATTTTACTCATGCAGAGTTTACATTTTTCTAAAAAAACAGATTTTCTTCTATATTTTTTCTTAATTCCTCTTTTACTTTCCTGCACCCATAAATCTGCATTTGTATTGGATGTCCCTGATTTTTATCCCGGCGAAATGCTGGAGTCTTCTTCTGGTGACATCCGCTATTTTGCTTTCACAAGCGATCAGAAGGGGGCACTTTCTAACTTTTTTGAAAAGAATGGTGATGCTTCTCTTTTAATTCAGATAACGCCTCTTAAAGTCCGCACTTCTTCTGCTGATCCTGATGCCGCTTTTTCTTTCGGTTTTTTCTATGATTCTGCAAACAGAAAGAGTGAGATTCAGTCTCTCCCTGTGGTGACGGATTATTTAAAAAAGTACGAAGGCTCTTCTTTTGCGCTTGCTTTTTGTTTTTCTACGGAAAAAGGTGTTCCGGCGGGGTTTTTCATAAAATCATCCTCAAAGGTCAGTCTCGATTCCGCTAAAATTCTCAGGGCTTTTGTCGGACATGATTTTTCAGGTGAGATTCCGATATTTGCCTTTGCTCCAAACGGCGGCACGAACAATGGAACGGATGATTTCCGCGGGGCTTCCCTCGCTTTCAATTCAATCAACTCCCGTGAAGGACTCATGCCTACCATTACCGTAAAATTCTCTGATGCAAATGGAAGGCAAAAACTTGCTTTTGATGGTGAAGTGCTTTATATCCGGCGTACGAGTGAACCTGTGGAAATCCCGACTGCTGCCCTCAAATCTCCTTTTTCAGTTGTCACTTATCCGGATGAAGAGTCTTATCCTGTTTCTGTTTTGCTTTCTGCTTCTGATAAAAATCTGCTCACATTCGCTCAGGGTAAAAAAAATGTCCTTGTTCCGATAAAAGTAGATCCCGGTCTGATTATGAAATGGTCGAGAAATACATGGCGGGGAAATGATTATGAACTTTTTGAGTGGGACAGATTCCCGGGAGTCCTCTTTTTTGACATTTCGACTTATGCGGTTCAGGATGACTTTTTCCGGCGGCTTGCTTTTTTTGTAGAAAAAGCCGGATATAAAGGCCGCTTGCTCTCAGATTCTGAACTTAAAGGCAAGCATGGCTACAATGCTCATGACTACAAGGCTGATGATTTAGCCAGATTTTTTGAAAAGGCTCGCCTTGAGAATTTTCCTCTTAACGGGAAGGAGCTTTTGCTTAAAGAAATCCTTGCCTATAACGGCGTGATTAAAATTTCTTCAAATGGTGAAGTTACTGCAGGACTGGGAGCGGCTATTTCTATATCTCAGGAATCTCCGGCATATCTGCGCACGACTTTTATCGCTCATGAAGGATGGCACGGGATTTTCTTTATCGATGAGGAATTCCGCAACACGGTCGCGTCAATTTATTACACGATTGACCCTCAAACCCTGGCGTATCTGCGAAAATATTTTCAGGTGACCCCGACTCTTAATTATGATGTGCGTGATGATTACCTGATGAAAAATGAATTTATGGCATATCTCCTGCAGCAGCCGCTTTCTTCGACGGCTACTTATTTTGTGAATATGGCAAAGCGTGAGCATTCTCAGCAAATGGCAAAGAGAGAGGCTGATTATATTATTGAGACATCAGGTATTGGTTTTGAGAGTGCGGCGACTCTTTTAGACGAATATGTGAGTGACCGTTGGAATCTGAATGCAGGGCGAGTCTGGCTTATTACGAGATAGTTTTTAGCTTGAAAGGGTGGCAAGGTCTAGGTTGAACTGCTTTTCCGCCCCAACGCTTGTGATGGGACCGTGCCCAGGCATGATTACCGTATCATCGTTGAGCGTGAAAAGCTTTGATTTTATTCCGTTTGCCAGATATTTTTGTGTGAAGGCACAGGAACTGGAGCCGATTTTGCCTGCAAAGATGACATCGCCGGTAAAGATTGCGTTGTTTATTTTGTAGACGATGGAATCAGCACTGTGACCGGGGAGTGAAAAATACTCAACTTCAAGTCCGCCTATGGATTTTATTCCGTCGCCTTTAAGAATGTTCTGTGCCTTCGCCAGTTCATTGTCTGCTGCGTAAACTGGAAAATCATAAATCTTTTGGAGCGTTTTTAGTCCCCGATAGTGGTTTTCATGCTTGTGGGTAACTAAAACTGCGCACAAATCATAGCCGCCATCTTCGATTTGCTTAATCAAAATGTTTGAGATTTTGCAGGGATCAATGATAAGAGCCTTTTTTGTCACTTCATTGACTACGAGGTAACAGTTTGTGAGTTTTTCAAAATCGAGATGAAGGTAAATTTTCATAAGCCGGGTCCCTTTTGTACGCCGCGTGGAACATCAAGTTCTTCAAGACCTGTAAAGAGAGCGCTTCCCCGTTTGTCGAAAATCGCCGCATTGGTGTTTGACTGGCGGAAGGAAATATTTTGCTGTGTGATTTCGTAGAAAACCGTTTCCTTGATGTTACAGTTTCGGAATGAAGTGTCAATGAGTTTTGCATTGATGAAGTATGAGCTGTAAAGGTCTGAATCGTCGAAAGATGACTGGAATGATGAGATTCCGCAGAAATTATTCTGAATCATGTCGCTGCCAGTGAAAAGCACATGACTGAATTTTGCCCCCGCAAAGGAGGTGAAGTGAACATTGCTCTCCAGAAAGTTTGAGTCAGAAAAAATCGAGAAGGTGAAATTGCTGATTCTGATACGCATTCCCTTGGTTTTGATTCCGACAAAGAAACAGTGTGAAAAATCGCAGCCGAAAAATCCTTTGTTCGTAAAGTCGATATTAGTGAAGGTGATTCCGCTTGCGCTCATGCCGATGATTTTGTCATGCGAGTTAATGTAATCGTAAATCTTGTTTTGAATCCCGTCTTTGTCTTCGGTGTGGGCATAGCAATATCGGCCGCTTTCGATGAGATTTCCCTTTGAGTCGATATCAGAAATAGCAAAATGAGAGCAGCCCGGATGCATACACTTTGAAAAAGAAAACATGAATTTATTATAGCGGAAAATGTGAAAAAGGACTAGAATAATCTTATGCAAGTTGACTTCGCTTTCCTTGACAGTGGCACCGGCGGAATCCCCTATATGCTTTCTCTGCACGAAAAATTACCTTCCGCGCTCTCACTTTATCTTGGGGATACTGAACATTTTCCTTATGGCGAGAAAAGCAGCGAAGAAGTCACGCTCTGTGCCTCACAGGCAATCCAAAAAATCTTGGATTTGTGGTCGCCTAAGGCAATCGTCGTGGCCTGCAATACAATTTCTGTTACGGCTCTGGATTCCTTGCGTAAGCGTTTTCCAAATCTTCCTATAATCGGTACGGTTCCCGCAATCAAAGTCGCGGCGGAAGTCACCAAAAACAAGAAAATCGGTCTTTTGGCCACGAATGCCACCGTGCGCCATCCCTATTGTCAGCGTCTGATTCAGGATTTTGCCAGCGACTGTTCTGTCTCCATGAGGGCGGATCCCAAGCTTATAGACTTTATCGAAAAAAAATACTTTAATGCCGGCCCGGAAGAGCGTCTTGCTGCCGTAAAAGAAGCGGCTGATTTTTTCAAGAGTCAGGGCTGTGACACGGTGATTTTGGGCTGCACTCACTTTACCCACATAGCCGATGAAATGCGGACGGCCTGTGGAAAGGGAATAACTGTGGTTGACAGCCGGGACGGAGTTGCCAATCAGGCAATCCGAAAAATCCATGAGGAACGAAAATTTGACGGAAAGGAAGCGAAATCTCCTGTCAAAAACCTCACATTCTTTGTCACAAAAGCGAACGGACAGGAACTTTCCGAATACGAAAGTCTCTGCAAGAATCTGAATATACCTTTCGGGGGAGTCATATAAGACACGAATTACACTAATTTTCACGAATTAAGAATTTATAATAATTATATAATTAGTGTTAATTCGTGTAATTCGTGGTTAGAATTTAAAGAGGAGATTGATTTTATGAGAAAAGCAGGAATTTTACTTCATCCTACGA
>JAFUHS010000087.1 GCA_017468745.1 Treponema sp.
ACTGAGTCAGCGATTAATTCTCGGGTGACCAGAGAATACTTCATGCCCTCGTGGCCCATGGCGATACCGTCACAGACACCGATTGCAGGGAATTCCACCGGAGTGCCGCCAGCCAGACGGACTCCGGCCTTTACGGCCTCTGCGATTCGGTCAAGCTCAATGTGACCCGGAATCAGCTCGTTTTTAGCGCAGATGATTCCAACCATTGGCTGGGCAAGTTCTTCATCAGTGTAGCCTGATGCATAAAAAAGAGAACGGTGCGGAGCGCGAGCCGTTCCCACAATTGCGTTATCAGATTTTTTTGCCATAATGTACCTCGTTTTCTTGTTCGCATTATTATATAAAGTGAATTGTATTGCGTAAAGTGAAAGATTAGAAAGACGGTGGTGATTTTTTTGCACTATATTAACTTCCTGACTAAAGAAATCGCCGTCTCAAAAAAGTGCTCTTCCGCCACAGCAGAAAAAGTCTCCCGCAGGTCAAGAAGATTTTCCTTTAACTCCGGGACTGTCCCTCCTGTCAAAATGACCTCGCAATAGCCCTGTTCCCGAATCTGCCTTGCCGCTCGGTTTTCAATCTGATTGACGAAGGCCACATAGGGCAGTGCCTTCAATTCCAAAAGCCTCTCTTCCGGCAATATCGGAAACTTTATGTTCACAGTAGGTTTAAATTGAAAATCCAAACTCTGTGAACTCTGGGCGCTCAGTGAGGAATTCATTAAATATTCAAAGATTACTTCGCTCAAAGGAAGGCCTGCGCTGGCGGCATAGGTCGTGCTCATGCCCGAGAGCCGGGGATTTATCTCAATCACGAACCATTTTTCCCCTGTGAAGACCAGATCCACCTGGGCGATTCCGTCCAACTTCAAGGCATTTGCCATCTTCAAGAGCATTTCCTTCAATTCCGATAGCCTGTATTTTTCCTTTTGGGCTTCATCTTCTTCCAGAAACGGCCCGATTTTCACGCTCTGCTTGGGGCTGGTGATTCCGTATTGATTCACGCTGAACAAAAAGGGCGGAAGAATAGCGTAGTCTCCTCTGCCTTTTTTTTCGTCGAAAATTCCGTAAATCTCACAGCCGAACTGCTCACCCTCAATCATTTTTTCTATTATTCTGTCAGATGTTGTCTTTTTTGAGCGTAAAATTCCCAGAGCCTCATCGTAGGAATTCACCACATCCGCCCCAAAAGAACTTAATCCTGTGGTGTCTTTTATAATCACCGGGAAATTCAGTTTTTTTATCTGATGGAAGAGTGCGTCACGGTAGACATTGCTTTTTAACTCCCGCCGGTTTCCCGCGTTTATGAAAAGCTCATGGTGCATGTACACGGCTTTTGCACAATTCACGCCGATTTTTTCTAAAAATTCGTGGGTCTGCCATTTGTCAAAGCAAATCAGCGCGCTTTCTACCGGGTGGCAAATCGTCCTTATTCCCATTTGCCGCAGAAAATCCGCCGTCATGGCGTCTTTTACCGTAAGCCAGTCGTATGGAATCACATAAAAAGAGAGGGCAATGGCCAAGTCCGCCTTCAAATCTGCAAGTTCCTCCGCGATTTTCTTTTCTGACTCGTTCTTAATCAAGTGATATTGAATCTTCTCGGATTTTTGCGCGATTTCGTTTTCGGCTAGGTCAAACATAAACATTCCCGGAAGCTGGCCGGCAAGTATAAATTCATGCTCAGGATATTTTTTTGCGAGAGAATCCCATTGTGCCGCCCAGAAGGGCAGTGTTCTGGCGGAGATGTTCTCTCCGTCGTAGAGGCTTGAGCTTGTGGAATAAAAAAGAATCCGCATAATAAAGAAAAATAACACAATTCCAAATCAATGAAAATCCTTTGTAGCTTAAAATAAAACTTGCCATTTTATGGAAAATTGTTTTATACTGGTAATAGTATGGATAAAAAACTGCTTGATAAAATTGAAGCTAAATTCGATACTCTTACAGGTGTCTATGAACGCTTTTCAATCGAAAAATGTGCAAAAAATCTTATCAAAGAGCAGCGTCCTTTTTCTCTTGTACTTATTGACGGTGATAATTTTAAGAATGTAAATGATGGCTACGGTCACAGTGTAGGTGACATGGTTATTCAGATTATCGCAAATCAAATCAAAGCTGGCGTTGGGGATAAAGGCTTTGTCGGTCGTTTTGGTGGTGACGAATTCATCCTTCTTATTCCTGATATCGTTGAGTATAATGAAGTCTGGCAGCTTTGCAGGGAAATACACGACCAATTTGCTAATTTTTCTGTTCCAGATTATCCTGCGATTTTTATAACTATAACGACAGGGCTTGCCCGTTTTTCAGAAGACGGAAAAACATACGAAGAGCTTTTTGAAAAGGCTGATAAGGCTCTCTATCGGGGGAAGCAAAAGGGCAGGAGCTGCTTTATCATTTATCTTGATTCAAAGCATAAAAATATCAAAATCCATTCCAGTGACGGTCCTTCTTCCAATTCGATGCAGCAGCATAATACGATTTTCAGCCTGCTTGCAAAGTCTGGTGATTTACGCCATGGACTTCCCTTCCTGCTTCAGTTTTTTACGACTACGCTCATGATTGATCATGTCTGTATTCAGGGCAGGAAATCAATGATTTTCTCAGAAATATACTCTCTTTCAAAATCAAAGGAATTTGAATATATCGATAATGCTTTGATTTCACTGAATGTAAACAAGTCCACTGCTATTTTCTATATAAATGATGTGAACAATCTTGCCGCTATTCATCAAAACACCTTGCTTGATATCTGCAACAGGCAGAATATTTACTCAATGCTTTTTGCAGAAATTTCTTATGGTGAAACATTTTATGGCTATCTTCGTGCTGATACTACTTCCACAAACCGAATCTGGCAGAACTCTGACATGGATTTACTTTTAACGGCGGCGAAGGCAATAGGAATGATTCTGCATTTTCAGGGGAAGACTCTTGAAGACATCTAATATACTTCATGATTCCAAACGACTCGCCCTTGTTCTTTTGGGTGGAATTCTCATGGCCGCAAACATAAACTCTTTTGTCACGGCGGCTAATCTCTTCCCCGGAGGCTTTGCCGGGGTCACCCTTTTGATTCAGAACATTTCCTCTGACTATTTTAATGTGCACCTTCCTTATTCCCTTGTGTTGTATGCATTCAATATCTTTCCCGTCATAATCGGTTTCAAATTCATAGGCAAGCGTTTTACGATTTTTTCCATCGTTATGATTTTCGTCTCTGGATTGCTGGCTGATTTGCTTCCCAAGTGGCAGCTAACCGATGACATGCTTTTATGCTCGGTTTTCGGCGGCATTTTAAACGCCATTGCGGTCTCCTGCTGTCTTTTTGGTGAGAGTTCTTCGGGAGGCACGGACTTTATTGCTATTTTCATCTCTGAGCGTACAGGAAAATCCGCATGGAACTATGTTTTTGTCTTTAATTGTCTTGTTCTTGTGGTGGCGGGTATTCTTTTTGGCTGGGATAAGGCACTTTATTCCATAATTTTTCAATTCACTTCCACCCAGACCATTAATTTCATCTATAAAAAATATGCAAAAACCACTCTTCTTATTGTCACAGACCATCCTGAAGAAATTTATCAGGTTATCCGGGATCAAACGAACCACACATCAACGGTATTTGAAGGGGTGGGCGAGTATTCCAAAAAAACTCATCAGTTGGTCTATACTGTAGTCTCAAGTGCAGAATCTGGAAAACTTGAAAGGAAAATCCGAAGTGTAGACCCTAACGCTTTCATCAATGTCCTCCAGTCCAAAGAAATCTTGGGTCGTTTCTTCAAGCGGGCAAATGATTAAGAGGGGGCAGGGCTTCATTTGGGGGCGGTTCACCTCTCACTACGCAGAAATGTTCATGTAAAACTGGTCACTTCTTCTTCGTTCGGCTATTTCACCAGCACTTCTTTCTTTCCATTGCCCCAAGTGCGAAAAATTGATAAAATATCCCTATCTTAAAAAGAAATCTCTCATTCTGGGGAATATTATGAAACTCAACGGCTCACAGATTGTTATTGAATGTCTCGTCGAACAGGGCGTAGACACGGTTTTCGGCTATCCAGGCGGAAACATCCTCAATATTTACGATGCACTTTACAAGAATTCAGACCGAATCAATCATATTTTAACCGCTCATGAGCAGGCAGCAAGCCACGCGGCAGACGGATATGCCCGCACGACTGGAAAAGTTGGTGTCTGCATGGCAACGAGCGGGCCGGGAGCTACAAACCTTGTCACTGGAATCGCCACTGCCTACATGGACTCTGTCCCGGTCGTCGCAATCACCTGTAATGTTGGCACTCCCTTGCTCGGAAAAGACACCTTTCAGGAAATCGACATCACAGGCGTAACCCTTCCGATTACCAAGCACAATTTCATCGTTAAAGATGTAAAAGACCTTGCAAAAACTTTCCGTGAAGCCTTCATCATTGCAAAATCAGGCAGACCGGGGCCGGTTCTCATCGACATTCCTAAAGATGTCACGGCAAAAGAATGTGAATTTACGCCCCTTAAAAAAGGCGACACAGGGCTTGAAGAACTTGTCTCGGAAAATTCAAATTTCTCCCGCGTAGTCCGGGTAGCACAGCCTTCAGATGAGGAAATCAAAAAAGCAGCCCAAATCATCAATAAATCAGAGCGGCCTGTAATTTACGCAGGCGGCGGCGTTAAAATCAGCGGGGCAGAAAAAGAACTCCTTGAATTCGCCGAAAAAGCTCAGATTCCGGTGGCTGAGAGCCTTATGGGGCGGGATGTTTTCCCGGCAAGCCATCCTCTCTGCACATGGATGGTGGGTATGCACGGAACGAGGGCCAGCAATATGGCCGTCACCGAAAGTGACCTTGTGCTTGCCCTTGGCTCACGATTCAGCGACCGCGTAATCGGAAATCCAAAGACTTTCGCCGAGCATGCGACAGTCTTCCATATTGACATCGATCCTGCCGAAATCAACAAGAATATTCCGGCTCAGGAGCAGCTTGTAGGCGATGTAAAAGAAATCCTTACACGGCTTCTGCCCCTCATCGAAAAAAGAGACCACAAGGAATGGCTCAAAAAAGTCGATGAATGGAAAAAGGAAGTTCCTGCCTGCTATTCAGAGGTCAAACAAGACTCTGTCAATCCCAAATTCATGCTTGAGACAGTCCACAAGTATGCGGGGGATGATGCCTACATTACGACCGAAGTCGGTCAGCATCAGATGTGGACGGCTCAGTTCTACCCCTTTGGAAAGCCTCGCCGTTTCGTGACTTCCGGAGGCTTGGGAACCATGGGCTTTGGCACCGGAGCTGCAATGGGAATTCAGGTCGGCCATCCTTCTGCCCGCGTCGTTCACATAGCAGGTGACGGCTCTTTCCGCATGAACTGCAACGAACTCTGCACCATTGCCCGCTACGGTCTTCCAATCGTAATCGTTCTGGTAAATAACGGAACTTTGGGTAATGTCCGCGTCTGGCAGAAACTTTTCTACGAAAAACGCTACAGCCACACGACTTTGGACTTTGGCCCTGACTGGGAAAAACTTGCCGGCGCTTACGGAGTGGGCTACTACAAGGCCTCTAACAACGACGAATTCGACAAAGAATTCAAAAAAGCCTTTGAAAGCCACAAGCCCTGCATCGTTGACGCCCGCGTTGACATCGACGAGATGATTCTTCCGATGGCAATCCCCGGAAAGCCAATCGACGACCAGATGATGAGCTGGGATAATTAAAGTTAGGAGTTAGGAGTTAGAAAGTAGGAGTTAGCAGTTTTGTTGGGCGCTCCCCGCTTCGCGGGTCGGGCGTTCCGCTATTCCGCTTGCGCTCCAGCCGCTTCCCTCGCTCCCTGGCGGTTGCTCAGTCCAGTGGCCGCCTCCGGCGCAGCTCCATGCCCTGGCGCATGAAAGCCCGCAAGAAAGAAAAATCCCCCGGTTTGCAAAGAATTCGTGATGAACGATTCACTTACAAACCGGGGGATTTTCATTTTTGTAACACGGAGTTGTTTTTTTAAGAATCGGGACAAGGGAGCAAAGCGACCAAAGTTCCGAAAAACTCCTAACTCCTCACTGCTAACTGCTCACTAGTCCAAAGCGTGTCCTGCTGAGCCTAAGACATCCACGCACTTGTGCATGTACATCTTTTTGAGCTCTTCTCGGGCCGGAGTGAGGTACTGGCGCGGGTCGAAGTCGCCGGGATGCTCTGCAAGGTGCTTTCGGATGGCGGCGGTCATTGCCAGTCGTCCGTCTGAATCGATGTTGATTTTGCAGACTGCTGATTTTGCTGCCTTGCGGAGCTGTTCTTCAGGAATGCCGACTGAGTCAGGAATCTTTCCGCCGTACTGCTCGATAATCTTTACATATTCTACTGGAACTGATGATGAGCCGTGGAGGACAATCGGGAAGCCGGGGAGCTTCTTTTCGAGTGCCTCGAGGACATCAAATGCCAGTGGCGGCGGAATGAGAACGCCGTCAGCGGTGCGTGTACACTGCTCCGGAGTGAATTTACAGCGTCCGTGGCTTGTTCCGATTGAGATTGCCAGAGAATCGCAACCTGTCTTTGAGGTGAAGTCGATTACTTCCTCTGGTTTTGTGTATTTTGACTCTTCCGCAGAGACATCGTCCTCAACGCCGCCGAGAACGCCAAGCTCAGCCTCAACGGTGACATCGTATTTGTGGGCGTATTCCACGACTTTTTTGGTAAGTTCAACATTCTCATCGTAGGGAAGGGCAGAGCCGACAATCATGACAGAAGAGAAGCCGTTGTCGATACAGTCTTTGCAGACCTCAAAATTCGGACCGTGGTCAAGGTGGAGGACAATAGGAATGTCACAGCCAAGCTCATGGGCATATTCTACGGCTCCGCGGGCCATGTTGCGGAGGATATTCGGGTTTGCGTAAGCGCGCGCTCCTTTTGAAACCTGAAGGATAACCGGTGATTTTGCCTCAACGCAAGCCATGATGATTGCCTGCATCTGTTCCATGTTGTTGAAGTTGAAGGCTGGAATCGCATATCCGCCTTTCATTGCTTTCGCGAACATATCTTTTGTGTTCACGAGACCGATTTCTTTGTACGAAGTCATGTTCTATGATTCTCCTTGTTTAATTGATTACTATCTTTACATATTATGGTAAGACGAAAATGTCAGAAAATCAAGGATAATGTTAAATTCATCTGAATTTTTTTTAAGTGAAAGTTGTTAAATTGTGAAAAAAAATGAAGAAATACTCTTTCAAATTATTTGACAAAGATGTATGCTAGAAATATAATTGTTAATGATTTGTGTTATTTTTATGAAATTCTGCCGATATTAATACAAATATGGTGACTTTCAAAAAGCGCACAATAAAATAAAAAGGAGTTTTGAATGAAAAAGGGCGTAGTAGTCTTTACTGGTTTTGCATTCCTGCTTGCCTTCTCTGTTCCAGCAGTCGCACAACCTAGCTCAAAGGCCGTAGAAACAAAAATTATCGATAACTTTGATAATGTCGGTTCTCAGAATTATCAAGTACCTGGTAAGACGGTCAACAGCACAGACACACATAATTGGACTTGGAATGTTCAGGCTAGTCATTACAAGGCGGAAGGCTTTCCAAAAATGGATTACTTTGACGGACAGCCAAATTCCCTCAAATTGTTCAATAAAGAAGGCGATCAGCCAAAAGTTCTCGGTGTAAAAACAAGCTTTCTCCGTAAAGGCGAGAACTGGTTTGAGGTTTATCCTGAAAATGAAGGCAAGCCTTATGAGATTCCATTCGTCGGCACTGTAACACAAATTGATTTTTGGGTATGGGGTGCAAATTATCTCTATTTCATAGATCTTTTGGTTCGTGATGCAGATGGTCGTGTTTATACGCTTCCTGCAGGAAATCTTGCATTCAACGGATGGCGTAATGTAATCGTTCCTATTCCGTCATATATCCGTCAGCATTCAAGATTGCGTTCAGGTCCTACAACGATGACATTTGTAGGCTTCCGTGTCCGCACAGATCCTGATGAATATGTTGATGATTTTAATATCTTCTTTGATCAGCTCAAGTTCTCTACAAACGCATTGAGCAATGTCTTCGATGGATACGAACTTAAAAATGTTGATTTCGGTGATTCTGGCTCAAGCGGAAGCTCAAGCTCTTCATCATCATCACAAGGAGATGCTAAATAATGAAAAAGTTACTTACACTTGCCCTTGCATTGGCAGTTTCTGCGGCGGTATTTGCGCAGGATAATAACAGACAGAATGATAATGAGAGCCTTGCAACTCCAGATCCAACAGTAATCGGTAATGATTCTGCACGGCAGGCTCTCCGAGAGATTTCAGTTGATCGCTATGAATTGGAAGGAAGCTGGAATGCTCACATTTCGCCAGATGATGGTGTTATAAATGTCCGTCTCTTTGAGGGTAGCCCATTGGCAAAAGAGCCTCTCAAGGGTGAGGAAGAAGCTGAGGATTCAAAAGTTCTTGGTGTCAAAGTTGAATTCTTCCGTCGAGGCGTTGACTCATTCTTTATCAAATCAGCTCGCCCAATTCCAATCGAAGGTATCACAAAAACAATTTCTTTGTGGGTTGCTGGTCGAAACATGGATCATTCTATGTATGTTCTTGTTCAGGACTATAACGGCAACAACTTTGAATTGTATCTTGGTTCATTGGGCTTCTCTGGCTGGAAGAAAATGTCTGTAGCTGTTCCGCCAACTCCTGATGGAGAGCATGGAATCATCCAGTCTTCTGCATACAATGGAATTAAACCAGGTCTGCGAATTGTTGGTTTCCGTGTTGACTGTAACCCGATGCTCGCTCGCGGTACATATTATTTGTATCTTGACGATCTTCGTGCTGTCACCGATCTTTATGATCTTGAAAACCGCGATGAAGACGATATGAACGATGACTGGTAGTCATTTCTGAACGGATTTATCTGTAAATGCCCGCTGATTTTTTTCGGCGGGTTTTTTATTGCGATTGCAGGTTTTTGGAAATATCGAAAAAGTCACTTTTTCAAGAATAGTCTAAAAATGCGCTTTGCATGGCAGATTTCTGATTTTTTGTTATTTTTTTTTCGTCTTTCCCTTGTCTCCTGTTTTTTCAACCATGTTAATCACCAGTCCAATGGTTTAATTTTTCTTTTACTTCTGTTATACTCTTTTTTATGAATCTTTCTAATTATGGAATCAATGCATACAAAAATGTTGCAAATACAGATTCCTCTGATGAAAAAAAAACAGTTCAATATCCTGCTTTTGAAAAACTTTCTCGTAAGGATACTGGTAATGCGCCAGATACTCCCGCTAAGCAGCCTCAGAAAAGTATAAACGAGATTTTTGATAAACGATTTTTCCCACAATTGAGCGATAAAAATTTTCAAGGAAATGAATCTGCCCGTGTGGCGGCTAAAGCTCTCACATCAGGCGGTTTAATAAAAGTTCCAGAGCAGCCAAAAGAAAAAGACGGAAAAGAAAGTATTTATCGGCGTGTCGCAAAATTCCTCCTGCTTATCGGAGTTGACGAGGCTGCAAAAATCCTTCCCCACCTTACGGAAGCACAGACTGAAAAAATCATTCCAGAAATTGCCTCTATCCGTTATGTTGAGCCGGATGAAGCTGCTGAGATTCTTGAAGAGTTTCAGGGCTTGGTCAAACAGGCTCGAGAGGAGGGGGGGCTTGATACAGCCCGTACTATTCTTGAGAAAGCTTTTGGAAGTCATAAGGCAAGTGTCATTCTCGAAAAAACTGCAAGTCAAATTTCAGGGAAACCTTTTGAGTATCTTTCTGAAGCCGATTCAGACCGCATTTCCCTGCTACTGAAAGACGAGTCTAATGCCGTAAAGGCTCTGGTTCTTTCTTATATGAGCCCGAAGATTGCTGCTGAGGTTATAAACGCGCTCGAAAGCGATGATAAAAAGGATGTTATTCTTCGTCTGGCGAAACTTACGAAAATATCGCCGGAAATCGTTCAGAGGGTGGACAAGGCTTTACAAGAAAAAATGAATCATCTTGCAGCGTCAAAATCTGATTCAATCGACGGAAAAAATATTCTTGCTCAGATTTTGAAACGCATGAGTCCTGAAGCGGAAGAGGGGATTTTGAACAATCTTGCAGAAGAAGATTCTGAATTGGGCGAAGATTTGAGGGAGCGTCTCTTTACGGCCGAAGATATAATCAATGCTGATGACCGCTTTATTCAGGATAAACTGCATAATATGGATGAAGAGGAAATAGCTTATCTTATTGCGGCTAAAAAAGATGATTTTCGTAATAAGATTTTGCGTAATGTCTCTGAAAATCGCCGCAAATCTATACTTGAAACTGAAAGTTTCTTGCATCCAATGAGAAAGAGCGATTGTGATAAAGCAACGGCGCAATTTTTTGCTTCACTGCGTCGTGCCCATGAGGAAGGAAAATTATTTATAAAAGGAAGAGACGATGAGCTTTATGTCTAATCTGAAAAAAGGTGATGTTTACAAATCTTTTGATGTTCTGAATGTTTTTGAGGTGAGCGATTATCATTCGATGGCGATTTATCTCCGTCATAAAAAAACTGGCTTGGAAGTCTTTCACTTACTGAATGATGATAGCGAAAATTTATTTGCATTTGCTTTCCGTACTCCAAACACAAAGGCGAATGGACTGGCCCATATTATTGAACATTCTGTGCTTTGCGGCTCAGAAAAGTATCCTTTAAAAGACCCGTTTGTCATAATGTCGAATCAAAGTGTAAAAACATATCTTAATGCAATGACTTATTCTGACAAAACAGTCTATCCGGCAAGTTCAATTGCAAAGGCTGATTATTTCAATTTGATGTCGGTTTACGGGGATGCTGTGTTTTTCCCCCGCCTCAACAAAGAAATTTTTATGCAGGAAGCCCATCGTCTTGAGCTTGATGAAAAAGGGGAGCCTTCAATCCAAGGTGTTGTCTACAATGAAATGAAGGGCAGTTATTCTTCTTTTGAATCTGTTGCGGCGGATATTTCCCTCACCAGTCTTTTAAAAGGCTCAATTTACGAAAAAGACTCAGGTGGTGATCCCCTTGAGATTCCTAGGGTTACTTACGAGGAATTTTTGAATTTCCATAAAACATGGTACCGACCGGATAATTGTCTGGTTTTTTTGAGCGGAAATATTCCCACGGAAGAACAACTTGATTTTATTCAGGAAGAGTTTTTGAATCGCTTGGAGAAAAAATTCCCGGATATTGATGTGTCTGAAAAAGCCCGTCAAAAAAGAATATCTGATTTCAGGGCACTTGTTACTCCAAAAGAAACAGAAACACCCTTTGATTTGTATGCGGAGGGGCCGAGCGGGGATGGTGAAGAAAGCAACACTGTTCTTGTGAACTGGCTGCTTGGAAGAGCCGAGAATGCTCTTTCGGCTACTGAAAAAATTGTACTCACTGGAATTTTGTGTAATCATGATGGCTCTCCCCTGCAAAAAGCCCTGCTTGAAAGTTCCCTGGGGGAGGATTTGGCTCCGCAAAACGGATTATCTTCTTCAATTTATACTTCTACTCTTACGGTCGGGCTTCGTGGTGTCAAAAAAGGCGATGAGAAGAAAGTCGAAAAAGTAGTTTTGGATACGATTAGAAAACTGGTGGAAAACGGAATTTCACAAAAAGATGTGGAATCTACATTGATGACATTGGAGTTTTCTCACCGTGAGATTAAGCGTGGACACGGTCCTTTCGCCCTTTCGCTTATGGCTCGTCCGATTTATGGATGGCTTTATGGTGACGGCATTGAAAATCAAATCCGTTTACGCATTCATCTTGAAGAAATTCGTGGACGGATAAAAAACGACAGTCATTACCTGCAGAATCTGCTGAAAAATTTGCTTTTGGAGAATAAAAGCCGTTCTCTTGTGGTTGTCACACCTTCTAAAAACTATGGTGAAAAAAGGGAAAAAGCTGAGAAAGAGCTGGTTAAGGAATTGCTTTCTCAGACATCCATCGAAGATATAAAAAGTGAGAATGAAAAACTTCATTTATTCCAGCAGGTTGATGATGATGATTCTTGTCTGCCCCATCTGCATCCTTCGGATTTTATTACTGACGGTCATCCGATGATGAATAAAACGAAAATTCTGGTTGATTCTCTCCCTGCCGCAGACGGTGGAAAGCTTCCTTTTATCAAGAATATTGAAAATACGAACGGAATTATTTATCTCGATATAGGCTTTCCGGCAGATGTTCTTTCGCCTGCGGATTATCCTCTCTTGCCGTCCTTTGCGGATTGTGTAAGCGACTGTGGCTGGAAAAATCTTGATTGGGCACGGGCTGCGGAAGAGTGTGCCCTTCATACCGGTGGAATTGGAGTGAATCTTCTGACTATGGAAGGACCTGAGACGGAGAGTGCGAAAGAACTTTGCAGAAAATATAATTGGATAAAGCGCGATTGGGTAATTTTCAGAATCGCAATGCTTGAAGAAGAGAGCGAAAACGCCTTGAAACTTTTAGAGGACTGTCTTTCTGGTGCTGATTTTTCTGACAGAAAGCGCGTTCAGGATATTATCACAGAGACACGCAATGATTTTGAGTCTTCTGTGATTCCAGACGGACATGTTTTTGTTTCAAACCGGGTTTTATGCACTAATTCCCGAAAAACTGCTGTCGATGAAATCTGGAACGGAATTTCGCAATATTATGCGATAAAAAAAATTGAAAAGATGCCGCTTCAAGAGCTTATCGATTCTTTTAAACGAATCTTTTCGGAAATAAAGGCTGGGGGTGTCTTTATTCATGCTACGGCTGAAGAGAGCGGATTTTCAAAATTGGAAACTCTGCTCCCCAGTTTTATCAGCGAACTTTCTCTTGTGACACCAAAAGAGCCGCTGAAATGCAAGGATGAGGATTTTTTCGCTCTTACAGAGATATCTGGTGATGGAATTCCTTCAAATGGTGAGGAGGCTTTTATTACCTCGTCTATGGTTGGTTATGCCGCTGAAAGTATTCCCGCTTCCAAATATGAAAGTGAAAAGAGTTTTTCTGAAGAGGTGTGCACTCATTGGCTTTCAAACAATCTGTTATGGGAGAAAATCCGCACGATTGGTGGTGCCTATGGTGCATTCTGTAATGCTGAGGCGATGTCCGGTGCTCTTGTTTTTGCAACTTACCGGGATCCCCTTCCCTTTGATTCTTGCGATGCCTTTGAGGCATGTCTTAAGGAAGCCAGTGAACTTAATTTCACAGATGAAGATGTGGAGCGTGCTGTTATGGGATGTTACAGCCATTTCATTCAACCGCAGTCTCCAAAAGGAAGAGGCTCAAGCTCACTCACGCGCTTTTTGTATGGGATTTGCGACGAAGACAGAGAAAAAAAAATCTTGGGAATCTTGAATACAAAGGCTTCTGATTTACACGAAGCGTTCGTCCGCCTTTTTGAAAACAGCAGAAAACAGGGGCGGAAAAAGCGTTCTTTTATTTCTGGAAAAAAATCATCAGAAAAGAATTCTTTTGCTGGTAAAATCGTACATCTGCCGTTATAATATTAGGAACTGATATTTCAGGGAGTTTTTTATGAAAAATGAAAGATTTGAAAAATGCATTAAGATGATGCGTCAGCTTGTTTCTGATATTCAGGGTGCTCCTCTTCCCAGTGAAGATTTGGAGCCTGAACTCTACAGAATTTGGTATGAGCATGTTCAGAGTGCAGGTATGGAGTGTCTTCAATATCTTGATGATAATTTCCCTCTCGAAAAGGAAGATATTGACAGCACGCTGAATAAATTTCTCAAATAATCGGTTTGTCTCTGAAAATTGCAATTTTTAGAGATTCTCACAGGAATTTCTACAAGACATTTCTGCTTGCATTCTAAAGTTTCTTCTTCAATATGTCGAAAATCAAAACAGAAGAAAAGTTTAAATTTATTTAAACACTTTTTGGTGGGCAGGAATATGGCAGTTTCCAAAGTTAATAAAAAAATTGACAATTACATGCTTCGCGGAAAATTACGCCAGCAGGGCTTTGAACGCTGGCGCTATATTTTTTCTGCATTCAGCAAAACGACAGGTTATGAGCGGAAGTTTTTTGTCGAGATGTACTGTGTTAATCCCGCTCTTTCGCCCAAGGTCGCTGTTATTAGCCAAAAGTCTCGTTTAGCGATGTCTGAATCGGATTTGCAATACGCTCTTGCCGGTACTGAGTCAGCGGCTCATGCGAATGATGAGCTGATTGTTAAGCCTTCCTATGCTCTTGTCAAGGCCGGGCTTTTTGGAGTCAATGGCCGCCAGATGAACAAATTTTATGCATCTTCTTTGCTGTCATTCGTAAAAAATACAGAAACATTTAAAATAGGTGACTGTACTTTTTCTGCAAATGCCCTTTCAGGTTCGGTCTCGGTTTCTGAACAGGAACTTCGTGTTCGTCCTGAGCTTCTTTGCGATGCAGGTTCGATGGACTGGGATTTGAAGTTTGAGCGGGCTGTCGAATACGGTCTCTTGTATAACAGAAAACGCTCTTTTTGGACTCCTATCGGGGCAAAATCTCTTTTCTCAGGTTCGGTTCACTTTAATGGGGAAGAGTATGTAGTTCTTCCAAAATCTTCAAATGGCTATATAGATAAAAGCTGGGGGGAAAACCTTAATTCGCATTATTTTCATCTTTCTTCTTCAAAAATGACCAGTATTATCACTGGAAAGCAGATGCTGAATTCCTGCTTCTCTATTGAAGGTGAATTCGGTGGAAAACTTTGTGCTTTTCTTAAGTTAGATGATATGGTTTATACGGTCGAAAATCGTGGGATTTTTAAGAAAGACATGATAATTCATGATTGCTCTCAAATTACGGATTCCGTGGACGGTGAGAAAGTTCATTGGACTGTCTCTGTTCATAAGGGAAAATTTGTAATTGATGTGGATGTTTATTGCAAGGGCAAAGAAATGTTTCTTCGTGACTATGAAATGAGCCATGGAAACCGTTGTCTTTTAAAAATACTCAGCGGTTTAGGCAAGGGAGAAATCCGAATCTATAAAAAAATCGGAAAAAACCTTGAATTATTGGAGCATGCAAATATTTATGATGCTATTTGTGAAGTTGGCAATATAGAAGAAGTCGGGAAATAAACTTTTTGCAAATTCTTTATGCCTGTTGACATGAATTGCAAAAATCGTTATCCTTTTATTACATTTTAATAGTAATATTTTAATGGACTCGCAAAACGAGTCCATTTTTATTATAGGACGGTATGGACTATATTTCTTTGGATTCTTATCCTCATTACACAGAATGTGAAAAGATTGTCAGTGAATTGGGTTTTCATCTGGTGGAGTTAAAAATCTCTCCTCAGCATGGGGTAACTCAGATTCTCGCTACGATAACGGGAAAAGATGCAACCGAGAATATCGGTGTAAATGATTGTTCAAGGGTGCATAAGGTTCTTCTCCCCGCTCTCGAAGAAATGCTTGGAACTGATAACACTTATATGGAGTTAACTTCCCCAGGGATGGAGCGTAATATCAAAAATGCAGCGGAATTTCCTCTCTTTGTCGGGCGTGAAATCCGGGTTTTTGATAAAACGGTTACTGATTGGGTAGGGGGCTTCCTCAGGGCAGCTGACAATACATCCCTTACATTGGAAGAAACAAAAGAAGACGGCTCGGTCGAGCAAAAAACGATTTCTTTTGAAAATATAGCTAAAGCAAAATTTATTCATCTGTAGGCTAAGGCTTACGGAAGAGGAGACGACAGTATGTCAGAAATGGCAGAAGCAATCCGTGAATTGACTCAGGATAAGGGCTTTTCACTTGATTCAGTCAAACAGACTATTGAAAACACTTTGCGGGCAGCGTACAAGCGTACTTTCGGTACGGCAGATAACTGCATCGTTACTTTCGCTGACGATATGTCAGATGTCACTGTTGCATCACGAAAAACAATCGTCGATGGTGTCTACGATCCTGTCACCGAGATTGAACTTGAAGATGCAAAACAGCTTTCTGAAGAATGTGAGCTTGGTGATGAAATCGATATTATTGTTGATCCGAAAACATTTGACCGCTCGGCTGTCTCTGTCGGAAAACAGGAAACCCACAAGGGCTTAAACGAGTCATTTAAAGACAAACTTTATAACGAATATAAAGATAAGGTCGGTGAAATCATCATCGGTTACTTCCAGCGTGAGTACAACGGAAATATCTATGTTGATTTAGGAAAGGTTGAGGGAGTTCTCCCCAAAAAATACCAGTCACCCCGTGAAGTTTATCAGAAAAATGACCGTATCAAGGCTTTTATAGTTGACCTGAAACGAATCTCGTCTGGCTTGCAGCTCGTTTTGAGCCGTTCGGATCCAAAATTCGTCCAGTCAATCCTTGAACTTGAAGTTCCTGAGATTCAGGACAAAACTGTTGAAATCAAAAAAATAGTCCGTGATGCAGGCTACCGCACAAAAATTGCGGTTTCTACAACAAAAGAGGATGTAGATCCTGTTGGTTCATGCGTAGGTCCGAAAGGTATGCGTATTCAGAATGTCATCCGAGAGTTGGAGGGCGAGAAGATTGATGTTCTCCGTTATTCTGATGATCCTGTCGTCTTTATTAAAAATGCGCTTTCTCCGGCAGAAGTCAATCGTGTCGTTATTCTTGATGATGAGAAAAAGACGGCGCTTGCTGTTGTCGATGATGAGCAGTTCTCTGTCGCAATCGGTAAAAACGGTCAGAATGTCCGCTTGGCAAACCGCTTGTGTGACTGGAGTATTGATGTCAAGACAGAGGAACAGGCTGCTGAAATGGATTTGACAGAGATTACTTCTCGCCGTGCTGCAGAATTGTTCAATAACGCTGCTACGGTTGAGCCTGAGGATATTTCTGTCGTTGCAGATCTTCCTGGGGTTAATCAGGAAGTTGCCGAGAAATTGGCAGCAGCAGGCTATGAGGATATCGAAAAATTTATCGAGGCCTACGACAACGGAGAACTTACAAATCTTGAAGGACTCTCTTCTGAAGAACTCGAGGAAGTCTCGAAAATTATCCATAGTAATGTTGAATTCGTTGAGGAAGAAGCGGCAGTGGAAAATTCCGAACCTTCGGAAGATAATACTGAAGAAGAGGAAGGCTACACCTGCCCTGAATGTGGCGCAAAAATCACGCTTGATATGACACATTGTCCGTCATGCGGCGTTGAATTCGAATTTGAAGAGGACGAGGAATAAGAGAATTCCTGAGGATTTCTGAGAATAACAGCGGACAATAAAATAGAGGATATATAGAGGAATATGGCGGAAGAAGCTGAAAAAAAACCAGAATTTGTGTTAAGGAAGAAGAAACCTGAGCAGAATGCTGAAGCTGCAAAAACGGATTCTGCTTCAACACCAGCAAAGAAAAAAATTATTATTAAGAAAAAGCCTGTTGCTGCAAATACAGGTGCAGAGACTAAGCCAGACTCAAGTGCAGAAGAGCGTTCTAAGAATGGCGTTCATGTTGTTGTCAAAAAAACGAATCCTGCACCTTCCTCTGCTCAAAAAACTCCGGAACAGCAGGGAAAGCCTTTGGCAGAGACTCAGTCCCCCCATGCTCCAAAAGCCTTTGAGCTCAATTCTACGCGTCCGAATGTAAAAGCCGGAAATCTCTCGGGAGGTCGTCAGGGAAATAATTATCGCGGTGGCTACAATGGTGGCGGCTACAATAATAACCGAGGCTATGGCCAGAATGGCGGCCAGCGTTCAGGCGGCTTTACCGGCGCTCAGGCTCGCGAGGGCTACCAGAACCGTGAGCGGGATAATAACCGTCAGGGCGGATTTAATCGCGGCGGCTTTAACGGCCAGAACGGAAATCGTCCTCAGGGCGGCTTTAACCGGGGCGGATTCAACAACGGTCAGGGACGGCCCGGCTTTAACAATGGCGGCCGGCCTGGCTTTGGCGGTCAGGGCGGAAATCGTCCGGGCTTTGGAGGCTCTCGTCCTTCTGGCGGTGGATTTGCTCCTCGCGGAGGATTTGCACCGGCTCCAATCCCTGCTCCACAGGCTGGAAAAAAGCAGTTTAAGGGTAAAAAACAGGTTTACGGTCAGCGCAAAGATAAAGAAGAGCTTTTCGATGAAGAGGAACTTTACAAGAAGAAGCAGGTTACCCAGGCCAGCGTAGTTCCAAAATCAATTGACATCATGGAGTCAATCTCTGTATCAGACCTTGCCAAAAAAATGAATCTCAAGGCCGGTGACATCATTGCCAAACTCATGGGAATGGGTATGATGGTCACGATTAACCAGTCAATCGACAGCGATACGGCAACTCTTCTTGCCGCAGAATATGACTGTGAAGTTCATCTTGTCTCTCTTTACGATGAGACTGTCATTGAGCATGATGTCGGTCAGGAAGAAAATCTCAAATTTCGGCCGCCAATCGTTACTGTTATGGGTCATGTCGACCACGGTAAGACAAAAACCTTGGACGCTATCCGAAAGACGAATGTTGCCGCAGGTGAAGCCGGCGGTATCACCCAGAAAATCGGTGCTTATCAGGTTCATACAGAAAAGGGAACGATTACCTTCCTTGATACCCCTGGTCACGAAGCATTCACTATGATGCGTGCCCGTGGTGCTCAGATTACTGATATCGTCGTTCTTGTTGTCGCGGCTGATGACGGCGTTATGCCTCAGACTCTGGAAGCCTTGAGCCACGCAAAAGACGCGAAGGTTCCTATTATCGTCGCCGTCAACAAAATCGATAAACCGGATGCAAATCCTGAGAATGTCATGACTCAGCTTTCAAATCAGGGGCTTACTCCTGAGGAATGGGGCGGTGACACTCAGTATGTGAAAATTTCCGCCCTCAAAGGACAGGGAATCGACGATCTTCTCGATGCCATTCTCCTGCAGGCGGAAATCCTTGAGCTTAAAGCTCAGTATGATACCCGTGCCGAGGGAAAAGTCATTGAGTCTCGCGTAGATCAGGGCCGTGGTGTCGTTGCTTCTGTCGTCGTTCAGAGCGGTACCCTTAAAGTCGGCGATCCTTTCGTCGCAGGTATTTACTCAGGCCGTGTCAGAGCAATGTTCAATGACCGTGGCGAGAAGGTTCTTGAGGCTTTCCCGAGTATGCCGGTTGAGGTCTTGGGTCTTGACGATATGCCTAACGCAGGAGATCCTTTCCAGGTTACAGAGACTGAAAAGGATGCGCGTGCTATTTCTGCAAAAAGACAGGAACTCAAGCGCTTTGAGGCTGCAAAGGCTGTCAAAAAGGTCAACCTCGATAACCTTGTCTCAACCATTCAGGCAAGCGAAATCAACGAGCTTAAAGTCATCATCAAGGCAGACTTGCAGGGTTCTGCTGAGGCTCTTAAAACCAGCCTTGAAAAACTCTCTACACCAGAAATCCGCCTGAATGTAATTCACTCAAGTGCAGGTGCAATCAACGAGTCTGATGTCACTCTGGCTGCCGCTGACGGAAACGCAATCCTTATCGGCTTCAATGTCCGCCCGACACCAAAGGCAAAACTTCTTGCCGAGCAGGAAAAGGTCGATATCCGAAAATACAATGTCATCTACAAGTGTGTTGAGGAAATCACCCTAGCAATGGAGGGAATGCTCAAACCTGATACAAAAGAAGAAGTTACGGGTCAGGTGGAAGTCCGAAATACTTTCCGTGTTCCGAAAGTCGGTATTATCGCCGGATGTTATGTCACAGAAGGTGTCGTCAAGAGAACAAGCTCCGTCAACCTTATCCGTGACGGAATCGTCAAATACACTGGCAAAATCACCTCGCTCAAACGATTCAAGGACGATGCAAAAGAAGTCACTTACGGATTCGAGTGCGGTATCGGTCTTGAAAACTGGCAGGACATTCAGGAAGGCGATATTTTCGAAGTCTTCGAGTATGTTGAGATTGCCCGAAAACTGGGTGACTCAATCGCAAAGGAAAAAGAGGCCGCCGCTAAGGCTTCTGTCGAAGGTTCAGAATCTTCTTCTGAGGAGTAGTCTATGGGTGAGTTCAGAATGCTGAAACTTGGAGAGCAAATCCGAGAGGAAATCTCCAGGTTGATTATGCTGCAAAAAGTCAAAGACCCCCGTGTCTCGACTTTTCTCTCAATAAATCGCGTTGAGGTTGCAAAAGACCTGGCCTATGCTAAAGTATATGTCTCGTCTTTTTTGAACGAATCTCAGGTGAAGAAGGGGGTTGAGGGCTTGAATTCTGCCGCCGGCTTCATTCAGTCTTCAATCGCAAAAAAACTCACGATTCGCCAGTTTCCAAAGCTTACTTTTATCGTTGATACCAGCATAAAAGAGGGCTTTGACATGGTGAACAAACTTAATCGTCTGGAAGAAGAGGAAAAAGCTTCTCAGAATGAAAAAGAAAGCGAATAACGAGATTTCCGGCCTGATTCTTCTTAAAAAACAGGCTGGAAAAACAAGTTTCTCTTCTCTTTCTTCAGTCAAGCGCGCTCTTGGAACCACGAAAGTCGGTCACACGGGTACGCTTGATTCATTTGCTGACGGGCTTTTGGTAGTTCTTGTCGGTCATCTCACTCATTTAGTTCCCCATATCACGAATTTTGATAAAACTTACCGTGCCCTGATTGAATTCGGCACTGAGACCGATACCTTAGATCCGACAGGTCAGGTCATAAAAAGCGGAAAAATTCCCGCAAAAGAAGAAATTCTTGCTGTTCTGCCTGAGTTTTTAGGTGAGATAGAGCAGATTCCTCCGGCTTACAGTGCCCTTCATGTTGACGGAAAGAGGGCTAGTGATTTAGTCCGTGAAGGGAAAAGCGTTGAGCTTAAAGCCCGCAAAATTACGATTTCTTCTATTGAATTAATTGATTTCTATGATAATTTTGCCCTTATCGAAGTTTCATGCTCAAAGGGAACTTACATCCGCTCCCTTGCCCGGGATATTGCGGAAAAGTGCGGCACGGTGGCTCATTTAAAAGAGTTGCGGCGTACGAGGGTCGGTCCTTTTAATCTTGAAGATGCTCTTGATGAAGAGCATGTTTCTCCTGCTTCACTTCTTCCGATGACGGCGGATTTGGCATCTCGCTGCGGCATGGATAATTTTCTTCTTTCAAGTCAGGCCGTCTCTGATTTTAACAATGGCCGACCCTTGCGCCAGTCAATGTTCGTCAGGGATTTTAAGTCAGATTCTTCCAAAAAAGAGATTGCCCTTTTTTATCCAAATTGCAGATTTGCCGGAGTGATTAGCCGCTCATACCTCAACAATCGCGAGAAATTTTCTTATGGATTTGTGGTTCATTCTGAGCCGAAAATGAAAATCTATTCATGGGAGCAGATTTCTCAGGGAAAATTTAATGCTGACTTTAAGAGCCGGGGAATTGCCCTTTCAATCGGAAGTTTTGACGGCTCACATTTAGGTCATCGTGCTCTTTTTGATGCCGTTCTTTCTCGGAAGGAAATGGGGCTTGTTCCGGGCGTGCTTACATTCACAAAATCTCTCCGGGGATATAAAAATCCTGCAGAGTATGAGGGGGATTTGGTCTCCCTCTCCCAAAAAATCGAAAATCTTATGGAAGCGGGCTTTGAATTTGCCGTTATCGTTGACTTTTCTTCGGATTTCGCTAAAATTGAAGGACATGATTTTCTTTCTTTGCTGGTAAGAAATTGCGGTCTGAAGTATCTTGCGGAAGGCGCTGATTTTAGATGCGGCTACAGAGGCTCAACCGGCATGGAAGACATCAAAAAATATGCGGAAGAACTGGATTTTTCGGTAGATACTGTTCAATCTGTCATCTATGAAGGGGAGAGGGTCTCTTCTTCCCGAATCCGGAAATGTATTCTTGGAAAAGAATTTGCTCTGGTCAATACCATGCTCTTAAAGCCCTTTGAACTTGATTGCACCGGCTGGGCATGGAAGCAGGAGAGCGAAGGGCTCATTTCCGCTGTAAAAAAAGGCGTGCAGCTTTTGCCGCCAGACGGAAATTACTCTGTCCGGGTGATTTTCGCTGATTTTAGTCAAAAAACTGGTGAAGCACAAAACAGCCGTGCTGCCATATCTGATTGTACATTAGAGAATGGGAATCTTCGCCTCGCATTCTCTGATAATTTAATCAGTGGCTTTGTACGGTCAGTTCAGTTCTTATAAGCCAGGAAAATTTTATTTTTTAAGGAGTAAGTAATGGC